>JBJMGZ010000001.1:0-4294 GCA_045807605.1 Thermoanaerobaculia bacterium
TCGCCGCGGGCGATCTCTCTCCCGACCAGGCTCTCGCCGAGCTGGCCGAGCTCCCCTACGCCGACCTCGGCTTCGCCAAGCTGGACCTCCACCGCGAGCTGCGCAACGGGCTGCCCGAAGCGGTCTACGCCGAGGGCAAGCGCACGGACGACCTCAAGGCCATCGTCGAGCGGATGATGCAGGCCCACGGCCGGGTGCTCGTCACCCGCCTGCGGCCGGAGTCGGCGGAGGCGATCCAGGCCGTGCGGCCCGAGGCCGTCTATCACGATCGCGCCCGCATCCTGACCTGCGGCGAGCCGCACGAATCCCGCCCCGGGATCATCGCCGTCCTCGCGGCCGGCACCTCGGACCTGCCCGTGGCCGAGGAGGCGGCTGTCTGCACCGCCTGGTTCGGGCACGAGGTCGAGCGCTGCTTCGACGTAGGGGTGGCGGGCCTCCACCGGCTGTTGGGGAACCTGCCCGCGATCCGCCGCGCCGACGTGGTGATCGCCGTCGCCGGCATGGACGGCGCTCTCCCGACCGTGGTGGCGGGCATGGTCCTCTCGCCGGTGGTCGCGGTGCCCACGAGCGTCGGCTACGGCGCGAGCTTCGGCGGCCTGGCCGCCCTCCTCACCATGCTGAACGCGTGCGCCCCCGGGATCGGTGTGGTGAACATCGACAACGGGTACGGCGCGGCCGTGCTCGCCAGCCGGATCGCGCGGCGATAGCTACGGCGTCTCCTCCTCCTCCACGACCTTGTAGAGCGACTCGGGGCTCCTGGAGCAGCCCCTCCCGCTCGTAGAAGCGCACGGTCTCGACGCCCACGCCTGCCTCGCGGGCGAGCTCTCCGCTCCTCATCGTCTCAAGGAAGCCGCTTTCTTCGCGAACCGCTCGCCATCCAGAGCCAACTCGGGAGGCATGCCGTAAAGCTGATGCTCCCACCATGCGGGCCGGGGTGGGACATTGCCTTCCCAACGGACTCCCTTGTCGAACAGCATCCAGACGTCCCAGGCCGCATCCGGGGTCCGCAGGAGCGACTGGAAGGCCTTCCCGACGAGCTGATCGCCGTCCCAGTAATGCAGGGCTCGGCGGTCCGGCACCATCTCGGCGGCCTGTCCCACATTGCGCTCTTTTCCTCCAACTTGACTCGACCAGACGACGTAGACGGCGACATCGGTGCTGCCGTCCTTGTCCAACCACATCTCTTGCAGTTCGGAGGCCCCCCGAAGACATCCCCCTCACGTCGGCGCTGCCAGGAAGATCGCCCTGACTTTCCCTGCGTCGGCGTTGAATTGCGAGCGCAGCTCGGGAAGCCCTTCGGAAATGGCCTTGTGTTGGACTGCCGAGTCACTCTGCCCACACGCCAGGAACAACGCGAGGGAAGTGGCCGTCAAGAGCAGGAGTCGGTACATGGGGTCTCCTTCTAGAAGGAAGGGAGGAAGACGTTCAACAGGGCTGCGACAGCCCAGAGTGCCACGGCAACCCAGAGCACGGCTTTGACGCCGCGGCCGGCCCCTCCGGTCGGGCAAACCTCGGGCGAGCACGCGGGCCGGGGCCTGTAGACCGTCCAGAGGCCATAGAGCAGGAGGGCGAGTGAACCCGCCAGGATGTAGGGACTGTAGGGCTTGAGACCCGCCGCCCAGGCCGCGCCGCTCGCCCCGAGAACCGCGACGATGAGCGGGGCGATCACGGGTATGCAGCACGAGCTGGCAAGGACGGCAGCCAGCGCCGATCCCGCCCCGGCGGCTCCCGCACCCAGCGCGCCGTACGGTCGCCGGCCTTGTGGTTCGTGTGACTTCATGGTGCTCGGCTCCCTTCCAACCGGGACAATTTAGACTCTGTAATAGGGTACGGAGTCAAGGCGGTGCCGAGGCGAAGCTGGAAGAAGCCTACTCCCGCCATTTCCTCCGCCCTGGGCTCAAGTCGAACAAGAAGCGCCCTGCTGAGCAAGCAGAATCACCGGGGCAGGAATCCCTCCGAGGAATGGGGCCAGTCCATCGGGATAGCGCTAGCGGAGCTGCTGCCAGGCGAGAAGCGCCGTGACCAGCAGCCCGATCACCACCACCGCGGCCCGCGCCTTCTCCTGCCCGATGACCCGGGCGAACCTCGCCCCACCATAGCCGCCGAGCGTCGCGCCCACGGCCAGGATCAGGGCTTCCGGCCAGGAGACCGCCCCCTTGAGGATGAAGTAGCCCGCGGCCACGCTGTTGATGCACAGTCCGAAGAAGTTCTTGAGGCCGTTCATGGCGTGGATGTCGGTCAATCCGAGGAAGCCGAGCAGGGCGAGCATCAGGATGCCGATCCCCGCCCCGAAGTAGCCGCCGTAGACCGCCACCCCGAATTGCAGCACGACGGCGAGAGCCCACCGCCCGGCGGACGGATCCGCCGGGGAGAAGCGCCGCGCCAGCACCCCCCGCAGCATGAAGAGGACCGTGGCGAACAGGATCAGCACCGGCGCCAGGAGCTGGAAGGTCTTCTCGGGTGTGCGCAGGAGGAGGATCGAGCCGAGCGTGCCGCCGATCAGGCTGGGGAGGAACAGCGTCTTGAGCCAGCCCCGGTTCTGCGACACCTCCTTGCGGTAGCCGGCCATGCTGGAGGCGGCTCCGGGCAGCAGGGCCACGGTCGAGGTGGCGTTGGCCGCGATGGCCGGCATGCCGAGGAAGACCAGCGTCGGAAAGGTGAGGATGGTCCCGCCGCCGGCCATGGCGTTCATCACCCCCGCCCCGAACGCGGATGCGACGAGGGCAAGGATCTGCATCACGGTCATGGCAGGGGAGTTTATCGATACCATAGGCGCCGTACAGCCTTTCCAGGAGGGAAAGCATGTCCGACACACGCATGGAAAAAGACAGCCTCGGCGAGGTGGAGGTTCCTGCCGGGGCGTATTACGGCGCCCAGACCGAGCGGGCGCGGCGCAACTTCCCGGTCTCGGGCCTGACCCTGCCCCGCCGCTTCCTCGCGGCGGTCGCCCTGATCAAGGGGGAGGCCGCGGCCGTCAACGAGGAGCTGGGGAGCGTCCCCGCCGATGCGGCCCGGGCCATCCGCCAGGCCGCGGCCGAGGTGGTCGAAGGCAAGCACGACCGCCAGTTTCCCCTCGACATCTTCCAGACCGGCTCCGCCACCTCGACGAACATGAACGTCAACGAGGTGCTCTCGAACCGCGCCATCGAGATCCTCGGCGGTGTGATCGGCAGCAAGAGGCCGGTCCATCCCAACGACCACGTCAACGCCGGGCAGTCGAGCAACGACGTCATCCCGACCGCCATCCACGTCTCGGCCTATGTCGCCATCGAGGAGCAGCTCGAGCCGGCGCTGCGCCGCCTGGCCGACGCCCTCGGCCGCAAGGCGGAGGAGCTCGATTCGGTCGTCAAGATCGGCCGCACCCATCTCCAGGACGCGGTGCCGATCCGCCTCGGCCAGGAGCTCAGCGGCTATGCGCAGCAGGCCCGCTACGCGCTCGACCGCCTGGCCGCGGTCAAGCCGCGCCTTGCGGAGCTGCCTTTGGGAGGAACCGCGGTGGGCACGGGCTTGAACGCGCCGCCCGACTTCGCGCCGCGGGTGATCGCGCGCCTGGCCGGGCGCACCGGCTGCCCGTTCGTGCCGGCGCCGAACCGCTTCGAGGCCATGGCGGCCAAGGACGCGGCGGTCGAGACCTCCGGCGCCCTGAAGACGATCGCGGTATCGCTGACCAAGATCGCCAACGACATCCGCTGGCTCGCCTCGGGTCCGCGCTGCGGCATCGGCGAGATCTCGATCCCCAGCCTCCAGCCGGGGAGCTCGATCATGCCGGGCAAGGTCAACCCGGTCATCCCGGAGTCGGTGCTCATGGTCGCGGCCCAGGTGGTGGGCAACGACGCCACGATCACGCTCGCCGGCATGTCGGGGCACTTCGACCTGAACGTCATGATGCCGCTCATCGCCTACAACCTGCTGCAGTCGATCGAGATCCTGGCCAACGTGTCGGCGCTGCTCGCGGAGAAGTGCGTGGAGGGGGTCGAGGCCAACCGCGAGCGCTGCGAGGAGCTGGTGGAGCGCTCGCTCGCCATGGTGACCTCGCTGGTGCCGAAGATCGGCTACGACGCGGCGGCCGAGATCGCCAAGGAGTCGGTGCGCACGGGCAAGACGGTGCGCGAGCTGTGCATCGAGAGGAACGTGCTGCCGCCCCAGGAGCTCGCCGAGGCGCTCGATCCCTGGGGCCAGACCGAGGGCGGGATTCACGCCGGCGCGGGCGGCGGCGGTTAGCCCCGGCGGCGGAAACCGTTCCGCCGCGAGGCCTCGATCAGCAGCAGGAGGGCGAAGCCCACGCCGAGCACGG
>JBJMGZ010000002.1:0-4348 GCA_045807605.1 Thermoanaerobaculia bacterium
GGCATCGAAGGCGTCTACATAGCCGGGACGCCAACCTACGAAAAGGCGGTCGCCGTCCAGGATGGGATCGAGAAGGCGGTCGCCGGCTTCTGCCGGAGGCGAGGTCCTCCAGACGATCCTGCCGCTCTCGAGATCGACGGCGACGACCTCGCCCGAAGCGCTGACCGCGAAAGCGGTGTCCCCCCGGCGGAGGATCTGCGCACCCACGCCGCCGGGAAAAGCGTGCTTCCAGCGGACGGTTCCGCTCGACCGCTCCAGCGCATAGAGATATCCCTGGGGCAGGGAATCCGCGCCCACTACCACCAGCCGGTCCGTCACCAGGGCGTCGCCATGGAACTGGGCGGCCGGTCCGTCGGCCGCGGTGTCGTAGGTCCAGGCGACCTGGCCCGTCGCCCGGTTCAGAGCGAAGAACTTGCCGGAGCAGGAGCCGATGTAGAGATGGTCCTCCGCGACCGCGGGGGTGATGAAGACTCAGCCGCGGGTGTCGAAAGACCAGGCGATCGGGTCCGTCGGACGGGCCGGTTCCGCAAGGGCCAGGACGAGCAGGATCTTGAGCAGCGACGTGTTGAGGATCATGCCCCATTCTACGAGCGGGACGCCGGCATTGTCCAAAGCGGCTCCGCGTCAAGCTTTACTGTTCTGACCAGCGATTCCGCACCGTCACCTCACTTTCGCGCCCAGGTATGGCTCAGCCGGGCGAGCCCCAGCGGAATCACGATCATCTGCAGGACGGGAATCCATCCCACGTTCAGGAAAGGCATCCGGGGCATTGCTGCGCTGTAGCTCCATGCGCCTTCCAAGAGCGCTCGCAGCTCGACGACGACGGCGACAAGAAAGCCCAGCAAGGCCAGCAGCAACAAGCGCCAGCGGCTCAGCCGCTCGAACCAGGCCCACCCCTCGGCCGCGCAGGCCATCAAGCCGTAAAGTAGGGCGAGGATGACAACGTCTCCCAGAGCGGCCTGGAAACAACCCCACCAGCCGCCTTCGAACTTTCCATACAGCGACATCTGGAGCATCTCCCAGGCAAAGTTGGAAACCAGGCCGCCACCGACCCAGATGGCGCCGGTCCAGATCCATGGGCTCGAAGTCATGCCAGTCTCCTTCACGCTTTGAGGATCTCGCTCGCCTTGCCGACTTCGAGCTTGCCGCGCCGCAGCTCCCATTCCTTGAGCATCGTCCAGATAACGGGGGTCACGATGAGGACGTGGACCAGCGACGACAGCATGCCCCCCAGCACCGGAGTCGCGATCGGCTTCGCGACCTCGGAGCCGGTCTGCGTGGACCACAGGATCGGCAGCAGCCCTGCAGGATGACGTGGGCCGCTTCCTTGGGGAAGGGTGCGGGCTTCCTCTTTTTGACGGCGGCAAGAAGCGCCGGGAGCTCTCCCTAGCGGGCACCAGCCATCTGGCCCGCCATCCGGGCGCACGACTCGGCGCAGCGCCGACAGACCTCGGCGCACTGCCTCATCATGGCGTCGTCGCCCATCCGCTCGCAGGACTCGGCGCAGCGCGAGCAGACCTCCGCGCAGACTCCACAGGTCAGCACGTGCAGGTCCGAGCCGCGCAGCATGAAGTCCTCGCTGGTGTGACAGATCTGCGCACAGTCGAGCAGCAGCCGGATGTGGGACGGCTCGGCGTGCCGGCCGCCCTTCTCCAGGCAGTGCTGGACCGTCTGGACGCAGACGTCGTGGCACTCGTGGCACATCTCGATACATCGCTTCATCTCGGCGCTCTGCTGGTGTGGCATGGCTGTACCTCCTTTGAAAGTGGACTGCAAGCCGCAGCCGGTTTTCGCAGTCCCTATTCGGCCTTCGCGGAAGACCCGGGCGCGGCGGCCAGAGCGAGCAGCGACAGGGCGAGCAGGGCAGCGGTGTTCTTCATCGTCAGCCCTTCTTGGCCGCCGCCGCGGTGCCGATCTTGACCTTGACCGCGGTCTTGTCGTCCTCGGAGAGCTGGATGGACACCCGGGCGCCCACGGCGAGATCGGCCCGCCTGGCCGGCTTCGTGTCCTTTTCATACTGTGTGGTCCCGGTCAGCGTCACCGTCACCTCGTGGCCGTCCGTGGACGTCACGACCAGGTGGTTCTCATGCAGCTCCTTGACGGTGCCGAGAAGCTTGTGGCTCTTGCCCCCATGGGCGAAAACGGCGCCGGCGGCGAACGTGGCGATGAGCAGAAGAATCAAAACCTTACGCATGTTGCAGCTCCTTCAGTGTTGATGGGTCTCGCCCGAGAGGAACGCTTCCTCGGCCTGCATCTGTTCCCATTCCTCGGGTGTCTTGGGATTGAGCGCCTCCATCCCGGCGATCTCCTCGGGAGACAGCTCGGGAAGGTGGCGGATGAAGTGCACGAGCCCCCAACTGCCGTAGGCGGACTCGGCCGTGCCGTTGCCCCAGCCGGGCATGCCGGTCAGGCGGACGCCGTTCTCGATGATCGCGAACAGCTCGCCGTCTGAGAGCTTCTGGGTGGCCGGGAGCGTCATGTCGGGAGCGCGGGGGTACAGGTGCCCGCCGAGCTCCGTCTTCCCCTTGCCATCGTTGCCGTGACAGGAGGCGCAGTGGTCGGCCCAGTGCGCCCGCGACTCGGCCATCACCTGCGGCGTGAGCGGCAGGGGATTGTGGGCGTCCCGCAGGTCGGCGGGCGCCGACCAGTGCCGCAGGCTGCGGGCCATCCCGGCTTCCATCGCCGAAGGCTCGTCATGCGTGCTGAAGCCGCGGCGCACGGTGCTCCACAGCAACAGCAAGCCGAGCAGGGCGAGGATGCCCACGGCGAGAAGCGAGATCTTGAGCGGCCGGCGCATGGATCACCTCCCGCCGACCGGCTGGGCGAGCGTGCCCTCCGGATGCTCGTACCAGCCGGGGTCCTCGTCGTAGCTCCGCAGCCCCTCGCGGATTTTCACCACCGTGAACATGCCGCCCATGGTGATCTCGCCGAACGGACCCTCGCCCGCGCCCATCGCCAGCGTGTTGCGCGGCTTGCCCATGTCCATCATGTCGCCCATGCCGGTGTTGCCCATCGGCATGTAGCCGGGGACCAGCTCCTCGATCTTCTCGGACACTCCGGACTGGTCCACGCCGGTCATGATCGGCAGGTTGTGCCCCATCTGGTTCATGGTGTGATGGACCTTGTGGCAGTGCAGCGCCCAGTCGCCCGGGTTGTCGGCGATGAATTCGATGTCGCGCGTGGTGCCCGGCGGGACGTTGATGCTGGTCTCGGGGATCCACGCCGTCTCCGGCAGCGGCCCGCCGTCGCTGCCCGTCCAGCGGAAGGTGTGGCCGTGCAGGTGGATGGGGTGGGAGTCCATGCTGATGTTGGCGATGCGGATGCGCACCCGGTCGCCGAGCCGGGCGAGCAGCGGCTCGGTGCCGGGGAAGGCCCGGCTGTTGAAGGTGAAGACGTTGAAGTCGAGCATCTCCGTCGGGTCGGGCACCGAGGTTCCGGGCTTGATGAGCCACTCGTGCAAAAAGATCGCGTAATCGCGGTTGATTACCCGCGCGGGGCGCCGCGGGTGGAAGATGAGAAAGCCCATCATCCCCATCGACTGCTGCACCATCTCGTCGAAGTGCGGGTGGTACATGTGGGTGCCGTGCTGGCGCACCGTGAACTCGTACTTGAAGGTCTGGCCCGGCTCGATCCGCGGCTGGACCAGGCCGACGACGCCGTCCATGCCGTTGGGCAGGATGACGCCGTGCCAGTGCATGGAGGTGGGCTCGGGGAGGCGGTTTTCGAGATAGATGCGCACCCGGTCCCCTTCCACCGCCTCGATGGTGGGGCCGGGCGTCTGGCCGTTGTAGCCCCAGCAATTCACCTTGAGCCCCGGCGCGAATTCGCGCACGCAGGGCTCGGCGATCAGGTGGAAGGTCTTGCAGCCGTCCTCCCAGCGCCAGGGCATGGATGAGCCGTTGGGAGTCACCACGGGGGTGTAGCCGCCCGTGGCCGGCTGCCGGCTCTGCGCGGCGAACAGGGGAGCGCGCTGCAGCAGGCCGGCGGCGCCGGCTGTGAGCGTTGCCAATCCGGAAGCGAGCACGTTGCGTCTCGAAATCATCGCTGTCTCCTCAGAGTCGCTGACAACCTACCTTCAGTGATGTAGGGGAGGGGTTTACCCCCTCCCGGGCGGGGGCAAGCCCCGCCCCTACTCAATCCTTGCTCTCCTGTTGGGGGAGGGCACGAACAGCTCCATGCGGGGAAGCGCCGGCCGCTCCGGGCGGACCGAGAAGCCGGTCACGCCGCTCATCGCGGTCTCCAGCTCGTTCTTCGCCAGCCAGTAGTCCCGGATCGCCATCACCTGCTCGCGCTGGGCATCGGAGAGCCCCTGGCGGGCGCGGATCAGGTCGAAGACGCCGCGCAGCAT
>JBJMGZ010000003.1:0-2688 GCA_045807605.1 Thermoanaerobaculia bacterium
AGCGCCGGGTCCTCGCGGCCGAAGCCCGCCAGCACGTGCAGGAACGCGAAGCGGGTCAGCATGACGAGCGAGAGCACCAGGAACGCGATCAGGTAGAGCACGATCGTCGGGTGAACGCTCGTGCCCATGCTGGCCAGGAACAGGAAGAAGATGCCGATCGCCGCCTGCCACTTGTCGCGCTCCCGCGCCAGGGAGAAGAGCTTGACCAGCAGCGCGAACAGGATCAGGTGGAGCACCGGCGCCAGCAGCCGGCGCGAGACCACGAACACGTCGAGGAACGCCAGCGGCAGGTAGGCCAGCCCGAGCACGTTGAGCATCCAGGTGGGCAGCCAGCGCTGCCGGTCGAGCATCACCCGCCGCAGGAACACGAGGACGCCGGCGAGGTAGATCGCGGTCACCGGCCAGGACACCACCTCGTTGAACGGCAGCGGGATCGGCGCGAGCAGCGCCATCAAGCCGAGAAGGAGCCGCTTCTGGCGCGCGAAGGTCATCGCGAGGCCCTCGCGGCGGCGATAGGCTCGGGATCGAGATGGACCCGAAGCTGCTGCGCCCGCCGGTCGCCGGAGTGGAGCGGCTCGGGAGCGGCCGGCTGCGCCTCGACGAGCGCCAGCGCCTCCAGGATGGCCAGCCGCTGCCGCGCTCCGCCCGCGAACGGCAGGACGCGGTCGCGCGTCACCAGCTCCACCTCGTAGCCGCGCGCGAGATGATCCAGGGCCGCCGTGGCCGCCTCGCTCACCAGGCGCTCGAAGCGCCCGCGGGCCTCCTCGTCCGCCAGCTCGCCCACGCCGTTGTCGAACAGGATCGCGAGCCGCCGGCTCTGCTCGGACTCGCGCTCCATGTAGACGAGGTTGCCGGTGCGCGCGGTCTGCTTCCAGTGGATGCCGCGCGGATCGTCGCCGTGGCGGAACTGGCGCAGCGCGTGGAGGCCGTGCCCCCATCCGGCCCGGCGGCTGACGTCCTCGCCCATCTGGTGGGCGGCCTCGGGATGCCTGGCCGACGCGGCCTCGAAGATCTCGGGAAAGACCAGGATCTCCAGGTCCACGGGGTAGCGCACGCCCTTGCGGAAGAAGCCGAACGGGAAGAGGCTGGAGATGTGCGCGTGCGGGAAGCGCTGGACGCCGCGCGTGCGGATCAGCATCTCCAGGTTGCCGACGCTCCGCCCCTGCTTCGGCAGGTAGGGGATCAGCATGGGCTGGGCCGACTTCGACACGGTGAAGAGCAGGAACCAGCGCGGGGAGAGACGCGAGCGGCTCTTGAGCGTGAAGCCGACGGAGAACGGCCGGTTGGCGAACACCTCGCCGGGAGGCTGCAGCTCGATCTCCAGGCCGCGCACGTTCTCGCGCGACAGCACTCCGGAGAGGATGAGCACGGAGAGCACCATGGCCATCACCATGTAGAGCGAGTTGTTGCCGGTGTTGGTCGCGGCGATCGCCACCACGATCGCGAGCAGGACGTACCACAGCCCCACCGTGGTGATGCGGATGCCCTCGGGCACGGGGCGGCGATTTGATCCCATCCCCTCTCTCCCCTACCCTCTCCCCCGCCTGCGCGGGGAAGAGGGAGCCCCCACCCGTCCCTCTGTCTTCCTGCTCACAACGGCACCGGGGTCGCTGCCACCACCCTCTCGATCGCCTTGCGCGTGGCGCCGAGATCGCCGGCGCCGCGCTTGAGCACGACGCGATGACTGAGCACCGAGGGGGCGAGGCGCTGCACGTCGTCGGGGATCACGTAGCCGCGCCCCTCGCACAGGGCGAGCGCCTGGCTCGCCCGGAAGAGCGCCTGGGCGCCGCGGGTGGAGACGCCGAGGAGGAAGTCGCCGCCGTGGCGCGTGACCTCGGCGAGCGACAGGATGTACTCCGCCAGCTTGTCCGCGACCCGCACCCGCGCCACCCGCTCCTGGAGATCCAGCAGGCTCTCCCGGCTGACGACCGGCTTCAGATCCTCCAAAAGGTCCTCGACGCCGCCCGACAGAAGCAGGTCCTTCTCGTCGGCGCGCGGCGGATAGCCCAGGGAGATCGACATCAGGAAGCGGTCGAGCTGCGACTCGGGGAGCGGGAACGTCCCCTGGTACTCGATCGGGTTCTGCGTGGCGAGCACCACGAACGGCTCGGGCAGGGCGTAGCGCTTGCGCTCCACCGACACCTTGCGCTCGCTCATCGCCTCGAGGAGCGCCGACTGCGTCTTCGGCGTGGCGCGGTTGATCTCGTCGGCGAGCACCAGGTTGGCGAACAGCGGGCCGGGGACGAACTCGAACGCCTGCGTCTTCTGGTTGAAGATCGTGACCCCGATGATGTCCGAAGGCAGCAGGTCGCTGGTGAACTGGATGCGCTGGAAGGCGAGGCCGAGGGAGCGCGCCAGGGCCTGGGAGAGCGTGGTCTTGCCGACGCCGGGCACGTCCTCGATCAGGATGTGCCCGCGGGCGAGCAGGCAGACGGTGCACAGCCGGATCACCTCGCGCTTGCCGCGGATGACCCGGGCGACGTTTGCCTCCAGCCGGCGGATCGGTTCCGCGGTATTACCGGGGTTACCGGGGTTGAGCTCGCTCGTCTCGACGCGAATGGCTTCCATGCAGGGTTCCCTGGGACGTAAGGTCCCGAATTATAGCTACCTGTATACGTGCCCGAACGCTGCGATGTTGTGCTGGGAGCAAGTCTACCCCACCGCGCTCACATCGGGTCCAACGCGGAG
>JBJMGZ010000004.1:0-2744 GCA_045807605.1 Thermoanaerobaculia bacterium
CAGGTAACCTTCGCCGGCGGGACGCCGGCGCTCCCAGTGTCCTAAGGCGTCAGCGCCTTGACCTCCATCTTCCCCCGCTCCCCGACCGCCTGCGTCGCCGGGCTGTACATCGCCTCCGCGTGCACCGGCGGCAGCCGGAAGACTCCGGGCGCGACCGCTCTCACCAGCGTGTAGTAGGTCTGCCAGGAATCCGGCGGCAGCAGGTCGGTGAAGACCAGGATGCGATCGTCCCGCAGATCCAGGTAGGCGAGCTGGAAGTTCGCGTCGTTCACCCAGGGGAGCTGCTCCGTGGTCTGCAGGCGCGGGTTCTCCACCTCCAGCCCCGAGGGGAGGAGGTTCACCACCGCCACGTTGTTGATCGCGCCCGAGACGCTCCGCAGCCGGGTTTTGATCACGATCAGGTCCCCCTGCTTGACGTCGTTCAGGTCGACCGGCTGGCCGTCCCGGTTCAGGAACTGGCGCTCGATCTCCATCCCGTTGTTTTCAACCTTGAACCCTTCGTCCGTGGGAATGCCACGGGTGAGGAGGCTGAAGAATGCGGCTCCGGGCTGGAAGCCCGAATCCATCTGGAGGCGGATCGGCTCCGAGCCCCGGATGGTGAAGGTCGCCGTCTTGTTCGTGAACGTGCCGACCTTCTTGCCCCCGACGATCACTGAGCCCGAGTACGGCGGGAACTTCGACTGCCGCTGGGCGAGCTGCCCGAGGGCGAGCAGGGTGAAGCTCTCCTCCTGCGTCGTCCACCAGCCGACCTCCCTGGCGTCGCGGCCCAGGCGTTCGGCCAAGGCCGGGATGCGCGCATCCGTGGGAGCGGCATCCATCAGGGCGAGCAGGAGCAGGGCGCGGTTGCGGATCGTCGAGTTGAAGTTGCCGCCGGTCTGGCGCTCCACCTGGTCGAGCTCGCCGATGCGGGAGACCAGCTCCTGCACCGCGCGCGGATTGCCCGCCGACGCATAGGCCGCGGCGAGCAGGGCGCGGGTCTCGGCGTGGAGGTCCTTGCCGTGCTTCGTGCGGATGTGGTCCATGGTCCCCAGGTCCGGCCGGCCGGCGCGGGCCAGGATGTAGAGGCCGTAGACCGTCCGCTGCAGGTCGTCATAGCCGTAGGCCGACTTGGCCTTGGTCGTGGCCGCCACCCACTCGACGCCGCCGCGATAGAGGTTCTCGTCGACCGGATGGCCGGCCTTGCGCGCTTCCACCAGGAAGTGCGCGGCGTAGGTGCTGGCCCAGGGGTGGACCTCCGTGCCGCCGGGCCAGAGCGAGAACCCGCCGCCCGAAAGCTGCATCAGCGACATCCGCCGCAGACCCGCCTGCACCATGTCGGCCGGATCGCCATGCCCCTTCTTGGGATCGAACAGATCGGGCTCGAACGCCTTGGCCAGCTCTCCCATGTAGATCAGCGGGAAGGCGCCGGACACCGTCTGCTCCAGGCAGCCATAGGGATACTGGAGCAGGTGCTCCAGCTTGCCTGCGAACTGGATCAGCGGCAGCGGGCCGACGCGGAGCTTGCGCCGCACCGTCTCGGGCCGGAAGCGCGCCTCGGGGGCTGCCAGGTCCATGGCCGACTTTGCCACCCCGCCCGCATCTTCCACGGAGATCTCGGGCAGATCGGCCCGGATCCCCACGTTCGTGACGGACCGGCTCTTCTCGCCGTTGCCCGCGGCCGTGGCCGTGAACTGGACGTTCCCTTCCGTCATCCCGGTCTTCACCGTGAAGTAGACGGTGCGCTCCCGGCCCACGGGGATCTCGACCGCCTGCGTGGCCGCCCCCTCGATCTTGACCGGACCCTGGGCGGTCAGCCCGACCTGGATCTGGCCGGGCTTGGCGGTGTCGTTGCGGACCGTGATCGGCACCTGAAGCGACTCGTCGAAGGACAGGATGCGCGGCAGCGTGGGCAGCAGGACGAGCGGATCGCGCACCCGCGTCTTGCCCTCGGACGAGCCGAACTTGGGGCCGTCGATCGCCACCACCATGACCCGCAGAGCGCCCTGGAATTCCGGCACCTGGAAGGCGACCTTCACGTTGCCGTCGCCGTCCGCGGTGAGCGGGCCGGACCAGAACGCCACCGGCTCCACGCGGCGGATGCCCTCGGTGCGCACGTACTGCGCCAGCCCCTCCTCGCCCTCGCCGCCGCCCGCGGGAGCCTTGCCCTGCGGCTTGACCTCGGGCAGCAGCAGGCTGAACGTGTCGAACGAGGTCACGGAGAGTCCCAGCCGCCGGTAGAACCAGTCGAACGGCTGCGGCGTCTTCTGCGCGATGAGCTGCAGGATGCCCTCGTCGACCGCCGCGATCGTGACCACGGCGCCGGGCGAGGTCTTCACCCCGATCTCCAGCTTCGAGTTGGGCCGGATCTCCTTGGGCTGGGTGATCTGCGGCGTCAGCCGGTTCGCCACGCGGTCGACGGGCAGCGGCACGGCTCCGAACGCGCGGCCGGCGGAGCCGGGCTCCAGGTCCTGCGCGCGGCGGACGAGCGTGGCCGTGATGAACGAGTTCGGCCGGTACTCGCCGCGGATCGGCACCTGGATGGTCGCCGTGTTTCCCGTGAGCTGATGGATCTGCGTGTCGAGCACGCGGTCGCGCTCCACCGTGACCAGGAGCTTGCCCGCGAACGGCGCGCGCACCTGGACCACCGCCGTGTCGCCGGGGGCGTACTCCTCCTTGTCCAGGTCGAGCTCCAGGCGGGCCGGGTTCTTGATCGCCCAGGGGGACATGCCCCAGCCCGCGGCATAGAACTCCACCTGGGACGACGC
>JBJMGZ010000005.1:0-13179 GCA_045807605.1 Thermoanaerobaculia bacterium
CCGCAAGGAGGCCGGGCCTTCGGCCCAATGTCTTGAGAATGCCGGCGGGACGCCAGCGGTCCCAGGGAAAACGCGCCGTACTCACGGTTTTGGTGATCCGGCAATTCAGACGTGACAGAGCACTAATGCCCGCTGGACCCCCAGAGCTCCTCCAGGCGGGCGTCCCGGCCGCAGCCCGAGCGGTAGAATTTGTAGCGGATCGGGTTCTTCTGGTAGTAGTCCTGGTGGTACTCCTCGGCCGGGTAGAAGGTCGAGGCGGGCACGATCTCGGTCGCCACCTTCTTCTCCAGGAACTTCTTCTGCACCCGCGCCTTGCTCTCCTCGGCGAGGCGCTTCTGCTCGGCGTCATGGTAGAAGATGGCGGTCCGGTACTGGGTGCCGTGGTCGCAGAACTGCGCGTTCGCGGTGACCGGGTCCACGTTGTGCCAGTAGACGTCCAGGAGCTTCTCGTAGCTGACCTTGGACGGGTCGTAGACCACCTGGACGGACTCGGCGTGGCCGGTGCGGCCGTCGGAGACCTCCTCGTAGGTGGGGTTCTTCTTCGTGCCGCCGGTGTAGCCGGAAGTCGTGGAGACCACACCGGGGAGCTTGTCGAAGGGAGGCTCCATGCACCAGAAGCAGCCGCCGGCGAAGGTGGCCTTGGCGAGGTTGCCCGGGGTCTGGGCCGCGGCGGCCGGCCGGTCCGATCCGATCAGGGAGCCGGCCAGGAGCCCGAGGGCGACGAGCGCGGCGAGGATGGCGAGGGTCTTCTTCATCTGGGGTTCTCCTTGCGTTCCACCAATGTACGCAACCGGCCGGCCGGGGAGATTCATCCCGGCGCGCCCGAAAGGGCGCTGGCGAATCCTTGTACAATGGCGGCGCCGTAACGATTCCGAAAAGAGGAGGCACGCATGAGGCTGGCCCTGGTGAACCTCAAAGGAGGCGTCGGCAAGACCACGACGGCCGTCAACCTGGCCGCGGCGTTCGCGCGCAGCGGGCTCCGCGTCCTGGTGGTGGACCTCGATCCGCAGGGCTCGGCGAGCCTGTCGTTCGGAGTGCCCCGGGAGGAGGCCGATCCCTCCTCGGCGGAGCTCCTCGCCGGGAAGACGGAGGCCGCCGCCGCGGTCCGCCCCACCGGCACCGAGGGGATCGACCTGATCCCCGCCTCGCTGCGCCTGGCCGGGCTCGATCTCGCCCTGGCGCGCAAGCAGGAACCCGAGAAGCTGCTCAAGAAGGCGCTCACTCCCCTGCGCCGGCGCTACGACGTGATCCTCTTCGACTGCCCGCCCGGGCTGTCGATCCTGAGCCTCAACGGCTTGGCCGCCGCGAGCGCCTTCGTGGTGCCGGTGGTCCCTCACAGCCTGGACATGGAGGCCCTGGCCGGGTTCCTGGAGCTGCTGGAGTCGTCGCGCGAGCGCATCGGCAAGCTGCCCGAGAACCTGGGCATCCTGCTCACCATGGTGGACCATCGCACGCTGGTGACCGACGAGCTGGTGCAGGCGATCCGCAAGCGTTACGGCCAGCAGGTGCTGCGCACCGAGATCCCGGTCAACGTCCGGCTCGCTCAGGCCCCCGGGCAGGGGCGCACCATCTTCGGCTTCGAGAGCTGGTCCACCGGCGCCTTCGCCTACGGCAAGCTGGGCGCCGAGATCCTCCGCCGGGCCAGGAAGGCCGGACTGATTTGACGTAGGGGAGGGGTTTACCCCCTCCCGGGCGGGGGCAAGCCCCGCCCCTACATTACCGGCACTCGGCCGTCCCGAAGATGTTGAATTCCAACAGGCTCTTGAACTGGGCTCCGGCGTAGATCCGGCACGGGTCGTGCGGATCGACGGCCAGGGCCTCGAAGCCCCAGGGTAGGTTCTGGTCTCCGAGGACGGCCCACGTGAGGCTCCCCTCGTCCAGCGCGTAGACTCCCAGGTCCCACATCGCCGCGTACAACCGCTGGCCCGAGGCGCTCGTCTCGATGGGATAGATGGCTCCGGCGTCGATCGTCTCGCTGACGATGCTCCAGGTCTCCCCGGCGTCGGTCGACTTGAGGATGTGCTCGTCGCTGGCCGTGTACACGGTCGTCGCCACCAGGGGATCCACGGCCAGGTTGGGGAGGATCGCGTCCTGGACGTCGAGGCTCAGCCGGGTCCAGGTGGCTCCGCCGTCCTGGCTGCGCAGGAAGAACGGCAGGAAGTCCTCGCCGGTGGCCCCCACGTAGAGCGTGGAGGGGGAGGAGGGAGCCACGTCGAGGTCGTGGTAGAGGGCGTTCTCGACCGGCAGGGCGGTCCAGGTGTCCCCCCGGTCGGTGCTCTTCGCGATGCCGCCGTAGCCCGCGGCATAGAGCGTCGAGGGGGTCTGCGGATCGATCTCGAGATCGAGGGTCTGCAGGCCCGCATTGCCGGCGGCCTCCCAGGTCCCGCCCGCGTCGCCGCTGCGCCACACCGCGCCGTCGCTGTACAGGACGAAGACGTTGGAGCGGTCAGCCGGATCGACGGCGAGCCCCGTGGGCGGCAGGGTGACGCCCGGGTCGGGCCGGATCACGCTCCAGGTCCGCCCCTGGTCGGTGCTGCGGAAGAGGAGCTTGTTGTCGGCCAGGATCCAGATCGTGCCCGGCTCTCCGATGCGGATCGCGGTCACCGTCAGCGCGCGGATGCCGCGGCTGGCGAAGGTCCAGGAGAGCCCCCCGTCCGTGCTCTTGAAGATGCCGTCCGGCTGGTCGGGCAGCAAGAAGTTGGCGAAGAGGCCCTGGGGGAGGAAAAGGAGCGACTGGACGTCGGCTCCCGCCAGCAGCCATTGCCAGGTCGCGCCGGCGTCCTGGCTGCGGTACAGGCCGTTGCTGCTCCCGGCGTAGAGGACGGCGGGGCGGTCGGGCTGAACCGCCAGGGATTGCGTGATGCCTTCGACACCCCCTCGATGGCCGATGGCCGCCCAGCTCCGGCCGCCGTCGGTGCTCTTGTAGACGTCCTCCGGCGTGGAGGCGTACAGGACCCGCGAGGAGCGCGGGCGGGTCGCGACCGCCAGGATCGGCTTGCCTGCCAGCGGCCCGCTGTCGATCCGCTGCCAGGTGGCTCCGCCGTCCAGGCTCTTGTAGAGGCGCGGCGCCTGGGCCGCGATGTCCTGGAGCGCCAAATAGAGCCGGCGCGGAGCGAAGGGGTCGATGACGAGCAGATCCGCGCGGTAGCTCGCCGGCAGCCCGCGCTGGAGGCGCCGCCAGGACGACCCCGCGTTGGTCGACTGGAACAGCCCCACGTTGGCGAGGGCAAAGACCGTCTTGGCGAACCTGGGGTGGGCGACGAGCCTCTGGACCTGGATCGAAGGCGCAGGCAGGTCGAGGCTGAACCAGCTGCCCCCTCCGTCAAAGCTCCTGGCCATTCCCAGCGACCGGAGCGCGTAGAGCAGGGAGGGATTGGCCGCGTCGACCGTCACCTGGAACGTGGCCTCGCTGACGACGTTCCAGCCGGCCCCGCCGTCCCGGCTCCGGTAGAGCGTGCCCTGGGAGACGGCGTACATCACCTGCGGGTTGCCCGGAGCGGCGATCAGCTCCTGGATGGATCCGCCTTCCGGGCCGAGGGAGCGCCACTCCCCGGGGATGACGTCGACGGCGGCCAGGGGAGCCGCAGAGATCAGAAGGATCAGGCTGAGCAGGAGACGGGGACGGGCAGAGGTGAAGGACATCGTCTCTCCTTTCCGTCATTGTCGCATGACTTCCTCCCCGCGCCGCACGAGCTGCCCGCAGGCTCCCTGAACGTCGCGGCCCCGGCTGCGCCGCACCGTGACGAAGCAGCCGTGCTCGTGGAGGCGGCGGGCGAAGGCCTGGACGCGGTCCTCCTCCGGCTCCCGGAAGACCGCGTGCGGGTGCTCGTTCATCGGGATCAGGTTGACGTTGTGGCGGTGCCGCAGGTCGCCCAGCCAGTCGGCCAGACGGTCCGCGTCCGCCAGCGTGTCGTTCACCCCGCCGAGGAGCACGTACTCGAAGATGAAGCGCTCGTGGCGCTTGGGCTGCCAGGCGTCGAGCGCCTGCCGCAGCCGGGCCAGGTTCCAGGCCCGGTTGACCGGCATGGTGGCGGAGCGGGCCTCGTCGGTGGTCGCGTTGAGCGACACCGCGAGCTGCGGCCGGGGAGCCATGCGCGCCAGCCGCTCGATCCCTGAGACCAGGCCGGCCGTGCTCACCGTGATCCGCCAGGGCGAGAGCAGGGTCCCGTCCGGGTGGCAGAGGACGGTGATCGCCCGGTGGACGTGGTCGAGGTTGTGGAGCGGCTCCCCCATTCCCATGAAGACCAGGTAGAGGGACTCGCCGAGCTGCGGTCCCATCGCGCGCATGATGGCGAGCACCTGCCCGACGATCTCGCCCGCCGTGAGGTTGCGCAGGATGCCCATGGCGCCGGTCGCGCAGAAGGTGCAGCCCATGGCGCACCCTACCTGGCTCGAAACGCAGTAGGTCACCCGGTGGTCGCCGCAGCCGGGATAGCCGCGCGGCATGTGGATCGCCTCGATGCGGTGGCCGTCCGCGAGCCCGAGCACGAGCCGGGTGGCGCCGTCCGTGGAGGAATGGCGCTCGAGGATGGTGGGCAGCGAGAGGTCGGCGTTCTCCTCCAGCCAGGCGCGGATCTCGCGGGAGAGGAACAGGCTGTCCGGCCGCCAGGTGCGCACCCGCTGGAGCCGCGCGAACACGTGCGCGGGCCGGCCGGGGCAGCCCAGGCCGGCCAGGTCGTCCGGCAGGAGCGCCCACGCCGAGGGCGGGCCCCCGCGTTCGGGGGCCCGGCGCTCCCAGGGGCGGTCGGAGGTGGGGACGACGTGCAGCATCCCGGGGAGTGTAGCGGAGAGGCCTCGCTACTGGTAGGTCACCACGAGCTGCGGCCGGTTCGCCGAGGTGTTGTCGTTCCCCGAGTAGTACCCCAGGTAGTCGTTGCCGCCGTCGTCGTTGTCGTCGACGGTGAACTGGATGCGGACCTGGGTCTTGCCGGTCTTGTTGACGGCCGCGAGACCCGCCGCGTTGAGCGTGCACTCCGACCAGTTGCCGTCGGCCGCCGCGTTGGAGAGCGTGCAGACGGCGGTGGCGGTCGCCGCGGCCTGGAAGTCGGCGTTCTCCAGCGCCACGTTGCCGTTGAAGCCGCCGGTGCGGACGTCCGCGGTGAGGCTGCCGTGCGTGGTGAAGGGGTTGGTGCCCGTGAGCGAGCCGCGCCGCACGCGCAGGGTCGCGTTCTGGACCGTGGTGCCGTCCGGGATCGCCGCGGTGTCGAAGGAAAGGACGGTCCGGTACTGGCGGTCCTGGTTGTTGTCGCCGACGCGCAGGGCGGTGGCGTTGCTGCCCGTGCTGCTGGAGCTGCCGCCGACGTTCGTGGTCTCGCCCGACTCCAGGACGTAGCCGTCGTCGGCCGCCACGGAGGCGAAGGTCGTGGTGATCGGCGGGCCGGTGCAGCCCGAGGTGTTGTAGGCGCAGCCGGCGGTGCACGACAGCGTGCCGGCATAGAGGCCCAGGCCCGCGCAGGTCTGGCCGCCGAAGTCGGAGCCGTCGCAGGCCTCCCCCGGGTCCTTGACGCCGTTGCCGCACGAGCAGTCGAGGTCGGCCATGTCGGTCGTTCCGTCGCAGTCGTTGTCGAGGCCGTCCGCGCAGCTCGTCTCCGGGTTCTGGGTCGGCGTGCAGGAGCCCTGGTCGCACAGGCTGAAGGCGCCGACGCGGGTCTTCCAGTCGTACTGGCCGCTGTCGGTCAGGTACTCCTGCGTGAGCCAGAAGGTGCAGTCGTCGACGGGATCGACGCTGATGGCCGAGTAGTCGCCCCACCGGCCCTTTGAATTCTGCTGGGTGCCGGTGCCGGCGACCAGCTCCACCTCGCCGCCGGGCAGCGTGCCCAGGGGGTCCGCGGCGGCGCGGCTGACATAGCGCACCGAGACGTGCTTGGAGGCCGAAGCGACGTTGTAGGACAGCCCGATGTTCCCCTGCCCGTCCATGGCGATGCTGCCGTTCCAGCGGTGGAGGCCGTCTTCGGGCGCGAAGGTGCCGGTCTGGAAGAGGGTCCAGCCGCCGCCCCCGCTGCGCCGCAGCTCGGCCCAGCGGATGCCCGAGAGGTTGGAGCCGTTGACGTCCACCGTGTGGTTGACCACCAGGGTCTCGTGGGTGCCGAAGCTGCGGTAGTGGGCGCGGTACATCGTGTAGTCGGAGAGCGTGTCGAGCGCCTCGCCCGGCGCGGGTTGGGGTACGCCGGCGGTCATCAGGCGGTCGAACTCCGGGGCGCTGACATGCGGCTTGGCGGTGAAGGTGGAGCTTGCCGGGGCCGTCCAGCTCACGGCGAAATCCCAGAGCCGGTATCCGTCCGGATTGGTGCCTGCGCCGTTGGCCTCGTCGTCCCAGGCCATGATGAATGGGTTGGGCGACCCGGCGGGCGGCGCCGTCCCCCCTTCCCAATGCCCGGGCTGCAGGCTGAACGGGCACTCGGGCACCGGCGGGTTCCAGTCACCGCAGGGGTAGGGATGGAACAGGACGGACTGTGCCGGCAGGCCGGCGAGCATCTTCGCGCGCTCGAAGGCCACGACCGTCACGCCGTAGAAGTACCCCAGGTCGTCGAACTCGTTGACGCTCATGTAGTAGCCGTCCGGCCACACGCCGATCTTGGGATAGTCGTTCATGTACCCGGTGCTCATCTGGAAGGCGTACCGGTAGTAGGAGCCGGTCGGGTCTCCCGTGGTGGAGACGGCGAAGCACTGGTAGTCGTACCAGCTCGTGAACTGGCTGATCACCCAGCGGTCGGCGGCGTCGTCATAGAGGACGATCGGATCGCCGTGGTTGTCCTCGCAGAGCCCGCCGAAGCCCGCCCAGAGAGTCTCCAGAGGCGCCGGGCCGTAGATGCGGACACCGCTCTTGTTGTACACGGAGAGCAGCAGGTTGACCGCCTGGACGTAGTGGCTCGGTCCCACGTCTCCCACCGGGTCGGCAGGCGCGAGGCGCAGGGCGAGGAGCGCGAAGTTGTCGTCCGCGGACATGCCCTCGAAGCTGCGCAGAGGGGCCGGGGTGCTGTGCGTGCCGGGCCCGACGGGCTGCGAGGATTGCAGCAGGGGATCCTTCATCGGCGGGCGCGGGTGGACCGGATGGTCGTAGCGCTTGTTCGGGATCTCCCGGGCCGGTCCGGGCTCGGGGACGGCCAGCGGGATGTCGCGCAGGGGCGGGGAGACGTCGTGGCGCACCTGGAATTCGACCTGCGGCGGCGGCTGGGCAGACGAGGGCGCGGCCGCGACCAGCAGGACGGTCACGAGAACGAGCGAAAAAGCTCTCATCTTCTCCTCCTTTTTGAGTCCTTCACCAATGAAGGGTGCATGGAGGAGCGAAGGGAGAGCCGCTGGTCAGCCTCCAGGCCGGCAGGGCGCGCCCGCCGCGTAGCGCGCCAGCTCCTTCTCCATCGGGGGCACGCGCTCGGGCGGCCCCTCCTGGCGGGCGGCCTCGATCGCCTTGCGCTGCCACTCGGCGGCTTCGTCGCAGCGGCCGGACTCGGCCAGGGCGAGGGCCACGGTCTCGGTGTAGGTCGCGGTGGGCCGGGCGGCGTGGACCTGCATCGCGAGCTCGACCGCCCGCTTGCCGTCGCGCAGGGCCGGGTCCGGCGCCGCGGCCAGGATGCGCGCGAGACCGTGGATGATCCGGCCGCTGTCCGGAAGGTTGCCCATGGCCGTCTCCAGCACGTCCCGCGCCTCGCGGTAGCGCTGGCTGCCGACCAGGAGGTTGGCCTCGCCCATCCAGACCCGCTCGTCCTGGGGGAGCAGGCCGGCGGCCTTCTCGTAGTGGATCAGCGCCGCGGCGGGCTTGCCCGTGCGCTCCAGGGCCTGCGCCAGCTCCAGGTGGGCGGCGCCGTCCCTGGGCTCGATGCGGACCGCCTCTTCCAGGTGCTTGACGGCGTCGGCATCGTAGCCGTCCTGGGCGAGGAGCAGAGCGAGGTTGTAGTGCGCCGTGCCGTTGTCCGGCGCGAGCTTCAGGGCCTCCTGGAACTGCTCCACCGCGCCGCGGCGGTCGCCGGTCTGGACCAGCGCCGCGCCGAGGTTGATCCGGGCCGGGACGCTGCCCGGCCGCGCCTCGACCGACTTGCGGAACTCGGCCGCGGCATCGGCGTAGCGGCCGAAGCGGAAGGCGACCCGGCCGCGCAGGAGGTGGGCCATCTCCCCCTGCTTGAGCTGCTCCAGCTCGTCGATCAGGGGATCGGCCGGGCGCACCCCCACGCGCCCCGCCTTCGCCAGGTGATCGCGCGCCTTGTCCAGGTCCCCGAGCCCGCGGTACGCGAGCGCCAGCGGGTGGTGGAGACGGTCGGCCTCGGGCGCCGCGGCCAGGGCCGCCTCCAGGTGCTCGGCCGCCTCCTGGAACTGCCGGCGGGAGAGCGCGATCTCGCCCAGGCCCGCCCGCGCCGCCGCGTTCCTGGGATCGGCGCCGAGGACCTGCTTCAAGATCCGCTCGGCGTCGTCCGGATGGTTGCCGGCCAGCAGGACCTCCGCCAGGTGGATCCAGCCCGGCAGGAAGCCCGGCTGCAGCTCCAGCGCCTTCTGGTAGGACGCCTCGGCCTCCGCCGGACGGCCCATGGCCTGCGCCAGGTAGCCCGCGTAGTAATGCCAGCGGAAGTCCTTGGGGGCGAGCAGGGACGCGTTGGCATACGACGCGGCCGCCGCCTCGGCGAGGCCGTAGGTGTGGTAGAGCCGGCCCAGGTCGCCATAGGCGTCGGCCAGCTCCGCGGGAACCGTGAGGGCGTCGACCAGCGCCCGGGCGTCGCGGAGCTGCGCCGCCACCTCGGGCTCCAGGCCTTCCAGGCTGGGAGTGGGGAGGGGCTGGAGGGCGGGTGGTTGCGCCGGTGATTGGGCCGGTGTCTGGGCCGCGAGGGACGACAAGGACAGCAGGGACAACAGGGACAGCAGGGACAGGGTCTTCATCAACGCTCCTTCAGGATCATGTACCGTCCGGCGGGGAGCCCCCGCCATTCCTCCACCTTGCCGTCCGGCCGGTGGATGCGCACGGCGGACATCGGCTTGTCTCCCAGCCCGACGATCACCCGCGGATCGCTCGCGGAGGCGTAGCTGCCGTCCGTGTGCGACCGCCGCCAGAGCGCGGGGGCGCCGGGGCGGAGCACCTCCACCCGCCCCCCTGGGACACCGCCGTCCACGCCGATCCAGGGCCGCTGGCCGCCGGCCTGGTTCAGCAGCAGCCGGGCGGGACCGTGGTTGTAGAGGACCAGGATATCCGTATCGCCGTCGTTGTCCACGTCCCCGAAGGCGGCGCCGCGGCCGACTCCGGGGGCTTTGAAGACGCCCGGCACCTCCTGGAGGCGCCCTTCCGCTTTTTCCCCAAGATTGCGGTAGAGCTGGTCGGTCTGGGCGAGCGGGTCTCCGGCCGATTCCTGGATGCGCACCGCGCCGTTCGCGATGAACAGGTCGAGCCAGCCGTCGTTGTCGTAGTCGATCCAGGAGGTCCCGAACGAGGTGAAGGGGAGCGAGCCCAGGGCCGCGCCGGACTCGGCCGAGCGGTCCTCGAACATCCCGGTGCCGTCGTTGACGTAGAGCGTGTTCGTCTCGCCGGTCAGGTGGGTGACGAAGAGGTCCTCGTCGCCGTCGGCGTCGAAGTCGCCGGCGTCGACTCCCATGCCGGCCTCGGGCTGGCCGCGGCGGTTGACCGCGGTTCCGGCGAGGAGAGCATCGTCGCGGAAGGTGCCGTTGCGCTGGTTCATCCAGAGGAACGAGGGCGCGCCGTCGTTCGCCACGTAGACGTCGGTCCAGCCGTCGCGGTCGGCGTCGAAGGC
This sequence comes from Thermoanaerobaculia bacterium, assembly GCA_045807605.1. GTDB lineage: Bacteria > Acidobacteriota > Thermoanaerobaculia > Multivoradales > UBA5704 > DATMER01. The sequence continues at coordinate 9,729 of JBJMGZ010000005.1, forward strand.
GATCACGCCGAGGCCCGGGCCGGGCTGGCGGGCGATGCCGGCGCGGCCCGAGACGTCCTCGAAAGTGCCATCCCCCCGGTTGCGGTAGAGCGTGTGCGGCAGCGGCGGGAAGTCGGCCGGGCCGCAGTAGTCGCGCCGGCTGCTCGCGGCAAAGCACTTCGGGTTCTTCTCCACCGACCAGTCCACGTAATTGGCCACGTAGAGGTCGAGCCAGCCGTCGCGGTCCAGGTCGAAGAAGGAGGCGCTGACGCTCCAGCGCGGATCGCCCGTGCCCGAGCGCTCCGTCACGTCGGTGAACGTGCCGTCGCCGTTGTTGCGGTACATCCGGTTGGCGCCGTAGTTGGTCAGGTAGAGATCCACCCAGCCGTCGTTGTCGATGTCGCCGGTCGCCGCCCCCATGCCGTAGTCCCGGGCGTCGAGGCCGCTCGATTCGGTCACGTCCACGAAATGGAGAGAGTCGTTGCGGTAGAGCCGGCCGCCCGGACGAGGCGGAGGGCTGCCCGCGCCGAGCTTCGCGCCCTGGACGAAGTACGCGTCGAGGTCGCCGTCGTTGTCGTAGTCGAAGAGCGCACCGCCTTGCCCCATCATCTCGGGGAAGTACATCTCGCCCGACATGCCGTTGAAGTGGACGAAATCGAGGCCCGTCTGCGCGGCGGCATCCACGAAAAGCTCCGCGGCCGAAGCAGGCCACGCAACGGCGACAAGGAGGCAGACGAGCTTGCGGGGGTCCACCGGCCTAGTCTAGTAGAATGCCTCCAACCTTTTCGAGGAGAGACCATGAGCTGGACCCGGAGCCTGCTGGCCGTTCTGTTGCTGTCCGTCCCTGCCGCCGCCGAGACGGTGCCGCCTCTCATCCTGCCGGAGCTGGCAGAGCCTGCCATGGCCTCCCCTCCTCCACTGCGTCTGGCCGAGTCGCAGGCAGTCCAGGCCGGCGCAACGCTGCGCCGCGCCGCGGAGGGAGCGCTCGACCGGATGGATGCCATGGCGCTCCGCAACCTCTCGGGAGCGCTGCCGGTGCAGAACGGCTTCGCCCGGCCGCTCCCCTCGCCCGTGCGCCTGCGCCTGGCCGCGGCCGTCTCTTCAGCCAACGCCCGCGTCTGGGGCACCCGCGTGCGGGTGGCGGGAGCCTGGCGCCTGCGGCTCCACCTGGAGAAGGTGAGCCTCCCGGCCGGTACGCGCCTCTGGGTTTGGGGAGCCGGCGAGGAGCCGCGGCCCTTCGGGCTGGAGCTGCTCGGACCGGACGGCGACCTCTGGACGCCCAGCGTGAGCGGCGAGGATATCTTCCTGGAGGCCGCGCTACCGACTGGAGAGGCCGCCTCTCGCCTGGAGATCCGCGAGGTCGGCGAGCTCTTCCGCCTCGGGTCGCTGACCCCCGTCTTCGAGCCGCTCGGCGGGTGCATCCAGGACGCCTCGTGCATCGGCGCGGGGACGTTCGACGCGATCGCCGCGGCCCGCAGTGCCGTCGCGCACCTGGAGTTCGAGGACGGCGGCGACTTCTTCATCTGCAGCGGCGGCCTTCTGAATGACTCGCAGAGCTCGCACACCCCGTACCTGCTCACGGCCAACCACTGCTTCTCGAACCAGGCCTCGGCTTCGAGCCTCGAAGCCTTCTGGGACTTCAAGACCTCCTCCTGCAACGGCAACACCCCCAATCCAAGCTCGCTGCCGCGGAGCAACGGCGCCACCCTGCTCGCCACCGGCGCGTCGAGCGACTTCACGTTCGTGCGCCTGAGCTCGGTCCCCGCGGGCCGGAGCTTCCTGGGCTGGACCACGGACGCCCTGCCCAACGGCACCGTCCTGCACCGCGTTTCGCACCCGGCGCCCGATTTCGACGCGCTCCCCCAGTCCTACTCGCGGACGACCGTGAGCACCTCCACGGATACCTGCAGCGGCGCGCCCCGGCCGCGGTATCTCTACGCTCTTCCTTCGCTGGGCGGCACCTTCGGCGGCAGCTCCGGCTCGCCCGTGATGATCCAGGGGGGCATCGTGGTCGGCCAGCTCAACGGCGGCTGCGGCGACGATCCGGAGGACGGCTGCGCCGCGGGCAACTCGGAGCTCGACGGCGCGTTCTCCTCGACGTTCCCCTCGATCGCCCAGTTCCTGGGCACGGTGCCGGCCGGGCCGTGCACGCCCAACGCCACCACGCTCTGCATCGACGACCAGCCGGGCGACCGCCGCTTCAAGGTGCAGGTGGCTTTCCAGTCGCCGCAGCTCTCGGGCAACGGCAAGGCGGTCCCGCTGTCGAGCCTGGGGGTGAATTCCGGAGGGCTCTTCTGGTTCTTCGGCTCGACCAACCCCGAGCTCCTGGTCAAGGTCCTCAACGGCTGCGGTCTCAACAACCGCTACTGGGTCTTCTGGTCGGCCGGCACGGACGCCGGGCTCTCGCTCACCGTGACCGACACGGTACGCGGCAGCTCGAAGAGCTACACCAACAACCAGGGAACCGCGGCCAAGCCGGTGCAGGACACGAACGCTTTGCCGTGCGGGTGAAGGGCGTCAGCGTGCCTCGGCCGCTTCGAGCAGGGCGAAGAGGTCCGCCCTGGGGCCGACGGCCCCGATCAGCTCCCGGGCCAGCCTCGCGGCCGTGACCACCTGAAATCCCTCTGCCACCTGGCGGAAGGGGGGAAGCTCCTCGACGAGGCACGCGAGGAGCCGGGGCGGGCCCGGCCAGGGACGGACCAGCGTCGTGTCCGCCAGAGGTTCGGAGGAGATCAGCCCTGCCCTGGCCAGGCGGTCGAGCGGCTCGGGTGTGGTGAGATAGGCTTGGACTTCCCGGATTGCCAGGAAACCATGCCCATGGGCAAGGCGCATCGCCGTATCCAGGGCAAACACCGCGTCCTCCCGCAGGGCCTCGGCCACGGCCGCCGGCTCGGCGAGGAGCCTTCGGACGACAAGCGTCCCCTCCCGGCGAAAGAGCACGGGCACGATCCGCACCATCCGGTGCCAGCGAGGACCGGCCACCTCCCGTAGCAGGCGCTCCCGGCGCAGGACCGCGCGGTCACGCTGCAAGGCCGCGAATCTTTCCTCGGCGGTGAGCCCCCGTCTCGGCTCAGCCATGAAGCCGCTCCAGGAGGGACAGCAGGCGATCGAGCCCGGCCTCGACCTGGCGCAGCACCGGGGCGTAGCCCTCGGCCCCCGCGTCCGAGAACGTCGGATCCCGCTCCAGGGCAAGGAAGGCATTCTGGGCGCTGGCCTGAACGTCTTCGAGCCGGACCCGATCCACCTCCCGGAGGAGCCGCAGGACCTCCTCCACGAATCGCTGCTCCGCACCGCGCTCGGCCAGGACCAGGAGAGCCTGAAGCTTGTCTTTCGTGCCTTTGTGAGCCCGCTCTGTGAGCAGCTTGGTGACGACGAAAGCCGCCGGGGTCAGAGCCCGGCCGCCGGCAGGGAGGTTCGCCGTGGACGCTCCTTCCCCGAGGACTCGGGAGAGATCCTCGAAGACCATGACGCG
>JBJMGZ010000006.1:0-3847 GCA_045807605.1 Thermoanaerobaculia bacterium
GCAACCATATCGAGCCGCCGGAAGTCTTCCAGGGCGATCTCTACGCCGCGGCCGAGTTGCCCAAGGTCCCCGGCACGCTGCGGGAGGCGATCTCGGAGCTGGAGCGGAGCGACATGGCAAAAGAATCATTCGGCGAGGACGTGACGGAGCACTACCTCCACTTCCTGCGCACCGAGCAGCGCAAGTTCGACGAGGTGGTGACCTGCTGGGAACGGGCTCGATATTTCGAGAGAGCCTGACTTTCTCCCTCTCCCCTGGCGGGAGAGGGCAGGGGAGAGGGATTCATGAGGCTTGAAAATAAAGTCGCGCTCATCACCGGAGCCGGCTCGGGGATCGGCCGCGAGACGGCGCTGCTGTTCTCCCGGGAGGGAGCCCGGGTCGTGGTGGCGGATGTCAACGATGCCGGCGGCCAGGCGGTCGTGGAAGAGCTGCGGGCGGGCGGCGGCGAGGCGGTCTACGTCCACGCCGACGTCTCGAAGGCGGCCGAGGCCGAAGGGATGATCCGCGTTGCCGAGGAGAGCTTCGGCCGCCTCGACGTGCTGTTCAACAACGCCGGCATCTCCCATCCGAAAGACGACGACGCCGTGACCACCGAGGAAGAGGTCTGGGACCTCACCATGAACATCAATCTGAAAGGAGTCTTCCTCGGCTGCAAGTACGGCATCCCGGCGCTGCGGCGAGCGGGCGGAGGCTCGATCATCAACACGGCCTCCTTCGTGGCGGTCCTCGGAGCCGCCACGCCGCAGCTCGCCTACACGGCGAGCAAGGGGGGAGTCCTCGCCATGACGCGGGAGCTCGCCGTCATCCACGCGAGAGAGAACATCCGCGTCAACGCCCTCTGCCCCGGCCCCCTGCACACCGAGCTGCTGATGAAGTACCTGGACACCGAGGAGAAGCGCCAGCGCCGTCTGGTCCACATCCCCATGGGCCGTTTCGGAGAAGCGAAGGAGATCGCCCGCGCCGTCCTCTTCCTCGCCTCGGACGAGTCCTCCTTCACGACCGGGGCGACCTTCCTCGTCGACGGCGGAATTACGGCGGCGTATGTGACGCCGGAGGGGTGACTACGGGCAACGCCGCGAGATCGATCGTGGCGCACTGCGAGTGAGGAGGCACACGATGAACATCCTGTTGTGGGTCCTGCAGGTCCTCGCCGCGCTCCTGTACGGGGCGTCGGGCGTCATGAAGGTCTTCATGTTCGACAAGGTAAGCGGGGACGTCCCGTCCTTTGGTGCGTTGCCGCGGGAAGCCTGGATGGCCCTGGGCATCCTGGAGCTCGTGTGCACGGTCGGGCTCATCGTCCCCGCCGCCCTCCATTGGCATCCACGGCTGACGGTCCTGGCTGCCACGCTCCTGGCGATCGAGAGCCTCGTGTTCATCGGGGTGCACGTCAAGTACCACGAGATCACGCCCATGATCTTCAGCGGCGTGCTGGGCCTCCTCATGGCGTTCATCGCGTACGGCCGGATGGTCCTGAAGCCGATCTTCTGACCGGCCGGACAAGGTCACGCGACGGGCACGACGATCTCGATGCCCTCGGTCGCGGCCCGTTCGAAGTGAGGACGGTTGAAGGTCAGGATCCGCTGAGCGCCGCCTTTGCGCGCTGACGCGAGGATCAAGCTGTCGTAGCTCGTTCCTCCGACGAGGTTGTGTTGACTGAGATCTTGGAGCAGATCCCATCCTTCCTCTCCCTCGAGCCCGACGAGACTCGAGCGCTTCCGGAACGAGCCGTCCAGGAGATCGAGGGCGTCCTTGGCGCCGAGCCGGTGCGGAGGGGGCAAGCGCGTCATGACCGCGTAGGCTTCGACGAGGCTATGGAGAGGGAGGACCACCGTAATGTCGCTCTCGAGAAGCTCCACGAGCGCCGCAGATGCGGCCTCGTGCTTCTCGTGCCAGAAGAGCAGGGCAGGGACGATCACGCTGGTGTCGATCGCCGTGATGGAGGCAAGCTTCTCACTCATCGCGCTCGCGCATTTCCCGCCGGACTTGTTCCACCGTGGCTTCGGTCAGCGGCGGTCCTTCCTCGACGGGCACCGCGATGCGGAGAGGCCCCTTCTGGACAATTCGGACCTGGCGGGGAATCGGCTCGATCTCGATCCGCCCCTCTCGGGCCGTGACGCGCAGGCTCATCCCTGGCAGGATTCCGGCCTCCTCGCGGACCGTCTTGGGCACGACGATCCGCCCGGCAGAGTCGATGGTTGTCTGAATGGCATTCTTCATGGCAAGGAGTGTACCATGAGCGAATCTACGCAGCCTTGGCCAAGCTGGACCGGCTTCAGTGCCCGCGCCCTCCTCCGCGCTTGCCCTTGCTTCCGCCGCCTGGACCGCGCATTGCGCTTCTCCGGCCGCCGCCGTGCCGATCCGGCCGCACGGCGCGTTGCTTGCGCTGGCCGCGATCCGGCTGCCGGAAGGTTTGCCGCTGCGGCTGATGGTGCGACCCTGACGAGGAGATGCGCGGCGAAGGGCCAGGGCCGCGCCGCTGCACCTTCATCTCGCGAGCTGGCGCGGCACGCGGGAGCCGGCGGACCTCGGCCCGTCCTCGACTCCCGCGATCATCCCGGAAGCTGCGGGAGCGCGGCGTCGGCGGGCTGACGACGGAACGGATCTTCACCCGGTCTGGCCGTGGCAGGCCGGCGATCCGCGGCGGGCCGAAACCCAGGGTAGTGCGGGCGCGGGCCACTCTCCGGATCTCCGCGGCCTGCAGAGGCGTCATCACCGCGCGGCCGGCAATCCGGCGCGCCGGCGGCACCGCGACCACGCTCCTTTCAATCCTCGGCCGGAACAGGGCGACCCGGTCGTCTGCGAAGCGCCTCCGCTCACGCCGGTCGCGCAGACCCAGCTCGACAACCTGGAAGCGCGGCACGGGTCTGCCGATCCTCCGCTGGATGCGGGCCACCGGCACACCTTCGTTGACGATCAGGTTGTCGACCATCCGGTAGCGCGTGAAGCTGCGGGTCCCGCGGAAAAGCTTTTTGGCCTGGCCGGGAGGCAGCGCATAGGCGACGACGCGCTGCCGCAGGAACAGCGGCTCCGGCACGAAGAGGTAGGACTCCGGCGGGAGGCCGACGTCCAGGGACCGGAACGCGAAGCGCGGGCGGACCGTGTAGCTCGGCGGCAGCGGAGCCCAGCCGATGTAGTCGTCCGAGGCCCGCCAGTCGACCCAGGCCGGCCCCCACTCATCGCCCGGGATCCACATCCAACTGTACACGGGGTCGAGAGACCAGCGGCCGTAGTGGTACGTCGCCCAGCCGAACGGCTCGTCCGAAAGCCAGGTCCAGCCCTGGGCGGTCTGAGCCCACTGTCCATCCGCGTAGGGACGCCAGGCCGCATCCACCGCCGGCGTCCATGCCCAGCCGTATTGCGGGGTTTCGATCCAGTGTCCGTAGGGGGCGAGCTCGTCGTAGAAGAAGCCGACGTCCACCGTGGGAGGGCCGGCCGGACCGAGATGGACCGCGGCGCCGACCCCGGCGGAGGCCGGTGAGGCGAGCGCGCTCAAGAGAAGGACAAGAAATCCGAGGCAGGTAGTCTTCATGGGGCACCTCTCGCATTCTGCGATGCCCTCCGACGGTCCAGGGATTGAAGAGAGCAAAAGCTGTGCCGGCAGCAACGCTGTGGGAACGGCCACCTTCCACTCGGGGGGAAGAGGGCAGGCGTTTCGAGCGGGCCGCGCGCGCGCGCCTGCTGCGAGCGTGCGTTGAAATCTCGCGACCCCGGAGCTGATCGAGGAGATCCACCGCGCCATCGAGCCGGTCGACGTCGCCGGTCTGGGAGATCGAAGCCGCCGCAACGGGCTCCCCGTGGAAGCCGAGGACCTGCTGACCGCTGCGAACAAGCTCGAAGCCACGCCGGA
>JBJMGZ010000007.1:0-5044 GCA_045807605.1 Thermoanaerobaculia bacterium
AGGGTCCTCGCGCTCCTCTCGTCTCTTTGGTCCTACTATGAGCGGACCCGCCCCAAGAGGCCAAGCGAGCCGCGGTGGGAGAATCCCTGCCGGTTCATCGAGCGCAACCCGGCGACTAAGCGAGACCACTACCTCTCCCAGGAGGAGCTTGACCGTCTTGAGGATGCTCTCCGGAAAGCCGAGGAGAAGAGAGCCCACCCGTCCGCCATGCTCGCTATTCGCCTCCTCGCCTTGACCGGAGCCAGGAAGACGGAGATCTTCACCCTTCAAGCGGGAATGGTTGGTTTTCCAGCGAGGGCTGGCATTTCTGCCAACCTCCAAGACAGGCCAGAAGGTCCTCCCCCTCCCTAATCCAGCAGGCGGCCCGCAAGGTGGGAAACCCCTACGTGTGCTGGGGAGAGGGCGCCCGTCTCTTCGGCGGGCACTAGCGTGTCTACTCGACGCCCAGCAGCTCGACCTTGAAGACCAGCGTTGCGTTGGGGGGGATGGCACCGGAGCCCTGCTCGCCGTAGCCCAGAGCCGGTGGGATCACCAGCGTCCGTTTCTCGCCGACCTTCATGTCGGCCACGCCTTCGTCCCAGCCCGGGATGACGCTGCCCTGCCCGATCTCGAACGCGAACGGCTCGCCGCGGTCCCGCGAGCTGTCGAACTTGGTGCCGTCCGTCAGCCAGCCGGTGTAGTGGACGGTCACCGTCTGATGCGCCTGCGGCTTGGGGCCGGTGCCGGGCTGGTCGATCGCGTACTGCAACCCGGACGGGGTGGTCTGGAGGTTCGCCGGCATGGCGAACGTGTCCGGCCCGGCGGCGGAGGTCTGCTCCTGCGGCGCGGCGGCTGTATCGGACGGGGCCGTGCTCTCCTCCGTCTTTCCCGAGCAGGCCATGAAGGACATGAAGGACATGAAGGAGAGGGCGAGGGCGGCGGCGAGGAGTCTCGGGTTCATCTCGATTCCTTTTGCAGGGTCGATTCTGGAAGGTCGATCGGCGTCCGGCGTGGGATTCTACGACGAAAATGGGAAAGGCTGGTCTAGACTTGAAACCTCTTGCCGCAAGGCGCGCGGGTGCGAGTCCCGCCTCCGGCACCCCTGATTCCGATGAAGAGCGCCCGCACTCCCCGCCCCTCCCCGCCGGCGACCTTCTCCCTCCCGGTGGCAGGGCACGCAGCCATTCTCGCAGCCGCTTTCGTGTCCCTGCTGGCCTGGACCTGGGGCACCTGGCCGGACGTCCTCGTCGACTTCGGCCGCGAGCTTTACGTCCCCTGGCAGATGACGCTGGGCAAACGGCTCTACCTCGACCTGGCGTGGTTCAACGGGCCGCTCTCGCCCCACTGGAACGCCCTGATGTTCCGCCTGTTCGGCGTCGGGCTGCGCACCCTGGTCTGGGTCAACGCCGCCGTCTTCGCGGTCATCCTCGTGCTCCTGCACTCCCTGCTGCGGTCGTTCGGCTCCCGGACGTCCGCCACGATCGCGTGCCTGCTGGTGCTCGCCGCGTGCGGGTTCGGACAGCTTGTCGGGATCGGCAACTACAACTACATCTGTCCCTACTCGCACGAGGCCACCCACGGGCTCCTGCTGGGGCTGGCCGCGCTGGTCTGCCTGCAGCGCTGGTCCGGCAGCGGCCGGCTGCGCGAGCTGCTGATGGCGGCAGGCCTGGCGGGGCTCTGTTTCCTGACCAAGCCGGAGATGTTCCTCGCGGCGCTCGCGGCTTCGGCAACCGTGGTGGGTCTGCGGCTGTGGAGCGCGCGCGCGCGGATTGCGATCGTCGCGGCCGTCTTCGCCCTGGGGGTGATCCTGCCCGTGCTCATCGCGGCCGGTCTCCTCGCTTCGTGGAGAGGGGCGCTGGGCGCCTGGCCGGCACTGTTCGCGACCGGTGTGGCAGCGTCTCCTTTCTATCGCGCGGGCTCGGGGCTCGACGCGCCGGCGGCGAATGCGTTCCGGATGCTGGGGTGGGCGGCCGGCACGGCCGGTCTGCTCCTGCCGGGCCTGCTGCTCGGCTTGTCGACCCGGGGCTCCCGCCAGGCCCGGGTGGCGGCCTGGAGCGCCTTTGCGATCTCGGCGGCGATCGTCGCGGTCCTCTACGCCCGGATCCCATGGACGAGCGCCGCCAGGCCCTGGCCGCTGCTCTGCCTGGGAGTGCTCGTGGCGGCAATCGTGCGATTCCGTGCCGGCGAGACGGCGGCGGGTGCCGCCGCGGCCGGATTCGCCGTCTTCTCCCTCGCCCTGCTGGGCAAGATGCTCCTGAACGCGCGGCTCTTTCACTATGGCTTCGCCCTGGCGATGCCCGCCCTGGCGCTCCTGACCGTGGTGCTGTACGACTGGGTCCCGCGCTGGATCGCCGGCCGCGGCGGTACGGCGGCGGTGGCGAGAGCGGGCGTGCTGCCGGTGCTGCTGGCCTTCGCGCTCGCCCATCTGAGCGTCACCTCGAGGTATCTCGCGGACAAGCGGGAACAGGTGGCAGCCGGCACACCCGATGAGTTCAAGGCCGACGGCCGCGCCCGCGCCGTCAACGCGGTCCTGGAGTGGATCGCCGCCCATCCTGGAACGGTCCTCGTCGTTCCGGAGGGCGTCATGATCAACTATCTCGCCCGGAGCGAGAACCCGACGCCGTTCGTCAACTTCATGCCGCCGGAGATGATCCTCTTCGGCGAGCCCCACATCCTCGCGGCGCTCGCGAGCCGGCCTCCGGACGTGGTCGTGGTCACCCACAAGCCCACGCACGAGTACGGCCTGCCGTGGTTCGGCCGCTCCTACGCCAGGGACCTGGGCGCCTGGCTCGAACGTCACTATCATCTCGTCCAGCTCTTCGGCGATCCGCCTCTGCAACCGGGCAGCCGGTACGGAATCGCCATTCTTGTCCGCAACGCCGAGAGCCCCTGAAGCCAGGGTCTCGTGGAGGTTTCATGCGACGGTTCTACTTTTCCGCGCTCTTCCTGCTGCTGACCCTGCCGGCTTTCGCGATGCCGGTTCCCGACGACCTGGAATCCGTGGTGACGCGGATGGCGTCGATCGGTGGGAACCGCTCGCCGAGCTTCTCGCCGGACGCCCGGCGGATCGCGTTCATCTCGGACCGCAGCGGCATGCCGCAGGTCTGGATGGTGTCGTCCGACGGGGGCGAGCCGCGGCAGGTGACCCGCCTCGACGACCAGGTGCGCGGGGTCGAGTGGTCGCCGGACGGGCAGTGGCTGGCCTTCTCCGTGGCGCCCGGCGGGGGGCTCAATGAGCAGATCTATCTCCTCGATCCGGACCGCCAGGACCCGCCGCGCCGGATCACCGAAGGGGGCGAGGTCAACAACCAGCTCGCCGGCTGGAGCGGCCGGTGGCTGCGCTTCAGCGCCAACCCCAAGGACCCCGGATCGCTCGACGCCTACATCTACGATGCCGCCAGGGGTGAGCGCAGCCTGGTGGCGGTCAATCCCGGGATCGGCTTCCTCTCCGACCTGAGCGCGGACGGCAGGAGGGCGATCGTCCAGCGCGTGAAGAGCCGCGGCGACAGCAATCTCTACCTGATCGACCTCGCGACCCGCAGGGAGCAGCTCTTCACCCCGCACGCGCCGCCCGGCACGTACGAGGACGGCCGGTTCTCGCCGGACGGGCTGACGATCTATCTCGCCTCCAACCAGGACAGCGACCGGATCGGCCTGGCGCGGGTCGCGATCGGGAAGGAGGGTCCGGGACCGATCCAGCGCATCGCCGAGCGCGAGGACGCGGAGCTGGACGACTTCGAGATCGACGATCAGGGCAAGTCGGCCGTCCTGGTCTGGAACGTGGGCGGAAGGTCGGAGCTGGAGATGCTCGACCTCGCGAGCCGCCAGCGCAAGCCCGGTCCCGCCCTGCCCGCGGAGATCGTGAACGGCGTCGAATTCTCGGCCGACGGCCGCTCGCTCCTGCTGACGCTCACGGGATCGAAGCTGCCGGCCGACGTCTGGGTGCTGGACCTGCCGACGGGGAAGATCCGGCAGGTGACCCGCACCCCGCTCGAAGGAGTGGATCTCGCCTCGCTGGTGGCGCCCGAGCTGGTGACCTTCCCGGCGCACGACGGGCTCCAGCTCTCGGGATGGCTGTATCGCCCGGTGGGGAGCGGCGCGGCTCCCGGCCCGGTGGTGATCAGCTTCCACGGCGGCCCGGAGGCGCAGGAGCGGCCCGGCTTCAACACCACCTACCAGGCCCTGCTCTCGCGCGGCATCGGGGTCTTCGCGCCCAACGTGCGCGGCTCGGCCGGGTTCGGCAAGAAGTTCGTCAACCTGGACAACGGCGCCCTGCGCGTCGACGGCGTCAAGGACATCAAGTCCTGCGTCGATTTCCTCGTGAGCAAGGGGATCGCCGATCCCCGGCGGATCGGCATCATGGGCGGCTCCTACGGCGGCTACATGACCATGGCGGGCTTGACCGAGTACCCGGACCTCTTCGCGGCCGGGGCCGACCTCTTCGGCATCGTCAACTTCGAGACCTTCTTCTCCCACACCCAGCCGTGGATGGCGGCCATCTCGACGATCGAGTACGGCGATCCGGTCAAGGAGAAGGAGCTCCTGCGGCAGCTCTCGCCGCTCTCGAAGCTGGAGCGTCTGAAGGCGCCGACCCTCGTTCTCCACGGCGCCAACGACACGAACGTGCCGGTGGTGGAGGCCGAGCAGGTGGTGGAGAACCTCAGGAAGAGAGGCGTGCCGGTCGAGTACGTGCTCTTCCCCGACGAGGGCCACGGCTTCCGCAAGGCGCCCAACCGGGTGCGCTCCGCCGTAGCGATCGTGCGCTGGTTCGAGCAGCATCTGAAGGCGCCGGGCGAGGCCGCCCCGGCCTCATGACGCGGGAGCCCGGGGTAGTGGGGCCTTAGAGCCTCTAACAAAACCGGTCAACCGGCCCAACGGGCCGGCAGAGCCCTGGGGAAAAATCCGAAAGGTATGCGGCCCATAGATTACACACATCTGGTCAGTGAGCCCCTAAGGGGCGACGGCATGTAGCCCCGGGCGCCAGCCCGGGGTAAAGGGTAAGAGAAAATATCCCCAAGCCCCGACGGGGCGACGGCAGGGCCAGGGGAGCCAGCCCCGCGGCGGG
>JBJMGZ010000008.1:0-5142 GCA_045807605.1 Thermoanaerobaculia bacterium
GCCGCCGGGCTCGAAGACGGGCTCATCCAGGTACTGGTTCGTGACGATGCGGGCGAAGCGCACCGAGGGGAGGAAGTCGCAGCGGCTGCGGCGGAAGTTCCGCTGGTAGAAGAAATCGTGCTCGCCGAGGCGGGGCAGCCACCGGTCGGGATCGCGCAGCAGATCGCGATAGCCGTCGAGGCTCCGGATCGGGTTCTCGATCAGCGCCAGGCGCTCCCCCTCCAGGGCGAACCGGGGCTTGCTGAACGCGATGCTGCCGCGCGGGAAGTAGAACGGCCGGAACGTGTTGACCATCCGGTTGATGTTCTCGGTCATGAAACCGATCAATACGACGGCCGGGCGATACCGGACCCCCTCGCGGCGGTAGCGGAGCAGCCCCTGGCCGATCTCCGCGCCGGGGATGCCGAAGTTCATCACCTCCAGGTTGGGATCGAAGCCCTCCAGCCGCTCCTCCCAGGTGAAGCCGGTGGGCACGTTGCTGGCGTGCGTGAACGAATCGCCGAACGCCTCGATACGGACCCTTCCGGGCGGCGGCCTCAGGCTGTACTCCCGGGTGGCGCGCAGCCCCTGGCTGTTCGATTTGTACTGCGGCTTGTCGCTGTTGGGCCGGATCGTCCAGCCGAGATCGGGATCGAACATCAGGTACGAGGAAGTGGCGGCGAGCTGCAGCGTGAGAGTCCCCCGGATGGTCTGCCTCAGGTCCGCCAGCAGGGCCGGCTGGTACTCCACGTTCCTGTACCGCTTGAAGGCCCACAGACCGCCCAGGCAGATGAGCTCGGCGGCGAGCCAGAAGAGCGCGAGCAGGACGAGCGAGAAGGCGAGCCTCTTCCGCTTGGAGAGCGTCGTCGTCGCCATGGCCGGGTCCTCAGCGCCAGACGGCTTCGCGGCCGGTGCCGGTCCGGCCGTGGCGGGCGAGGTAGTCGTCGATCAGCTCGCGGGCGATGCTCAGCCGGGGCGGGATGAGGGGCAGGTCGTCGAGGGTGAACCAGCGGGCGTCCTCGATCTCGGTGGGATCGATGCGCACCTCGCCGCCGGCATACCGGGCCGTGAAGCCGATCATGAGGGAGTTGGGGAACGGCCACGGCTGGCTGCCGAAGTAGCGGATGTCGCGGAGTGCAACTCCGACCTCCTCGCGCACCTCGCGCGAGACCGCCTCCTCGAGCGACTCTCCGGGCTCGACGAACCCGGCGATGGTGCTGTAGACGCCGGGCACGAAATGGGGAGACCGGGCGAGCAGGGCGCGGCCCTCGTCGTCCTCCACGAGGGTGATGACAGCGGGGGAGAGCCGGGGGAAGTGTTGCAGCCCGCAGCTCGGGCACGTGCGCGACCGTTCGGAAGGCTGAGCAGCGGTCGGAATGCCACACCGTCCGCAGAACCGGTGGTTGCGGTCCCACTCCACGATCTGGACCGCCCGTCCCGCGAGCTTCCACGCCTCCTCGTCGAGCCGTCCCCAAAGCTTGCGCAGCCCGAGGAGCGCCATTCCTTCCGGGGGAGGCATCTCCGGATCGAGCCCCACCGCATAGGCCGCGCTCCCGCGCAGCTCGCCCACGAGATGCGGCTCCTCCGGAGAAAGCCCGAGCGCCGCCCAATCCTCCGGGCTCGGGAGCGCCGCTGCCCGTCCCTCGATGCGGACCAGCAGGTCCTGCCCACGGAAGGCGAACCAGACGGTGGCGTCCATCTTCGCGTGGCCCCTAGAGCCCCAGCAGGTACGCCGCGAACACCTCGTTGAACAGCGCTCCCGGCCGCCGGTCTCGGAGGAGGCGGACGGCTTCGGGGCCGGGCACTCCCAGGTGGTGGAGGATCAGGCCCGCGACCAGGGCGGAGCGGTTGTAGCCCATGCCGCAGTGGGAGAGGACGCGGTGACCGGCTTCCACCATCGACGCGCCGAGCCGGGCCACGGCCTGGAGCTTGTGCATGTCGGGGAGGTCCTCGTCGTAGATCGGGTAGTAGAGGTAGAGGACGTGGTTCGGCATCGTGGGGATGCAGTGGTCGAGATCCCCTTCGAGGTCGATCACGACGGTGATGCCGTGCTTTGCTACCGCCTCCCAGTCTTCGATCTTCGGGGAGAGGTACAGACAACCCTTGTCGTCGAGGCAGATGATGTCCATGGACGTCCTCCGCTGGAGAGTCTATCGGAAACGAAAGGGGAGGCCCGATCGCCTGCTTTGGGAGTAAGCTGTACTTACAACTTCACGAGGAGGGTGTGACATGCGGTACCCGAAGTTCCTGAAGCTCAGGATCGCGATAATCCTGGCGATAGTCCTGCTCCCGGCAACTGCCATGGCGGGCACGGTGAGCCTTGCGAACACGCAGAAGAAGGCGGAGAAGCACTGGACGGCGGAGCGCTACGCCGCGGCCCGTCCGCTGCCCCTTCAACAGGCGGAGCCCGGCATCGATCCGTTCCCCGAAGCGCTGGAGGCGGCGGAGACCGCCCTGGAGAGCCAGTCCGCCGCGGGGCGCGCTCCCGTCGCCGGCGTCCGCGCCAATCCGTCGAACCGGCTGTTCGAGGCCCAGGACCGCGAGATGGCCGCGCTGTCCGCAAGCGCCGAAGACCTCGATTCCATCGCCGAGCCGGCGTCGGGCAGCGGCGGCGGCTATTTCACCAGCGCGCGGCTCGTGCCCGTCTCGGCCGACCGCAGCTTTCCCTACTCCACGGTGGGCAAGCTGTTCTTCACCATCCCCGGCCAGGGGGACTTCTACTGCTCGGCGGCCGTGATCCGGAGCCGGATCGTCGCGACCGCGGCGCAGTGCATCCACAGCGGCACGTCCAACCCGGGCTTCTTCACCAACTTCGAGTTCGTCCCGGCCTACCGGGACGGCGTCGCCCCCTTCGGCTCCTGGGAGTGGGAGTACGTGTCCGTCCCCTCGGCATGGACGACCGGCAACGGCAAGCTCCCCAACGCCGCGGACTTCGGGCTGATCGAGGTCGAGGATTTGGTCTTCGACGGCTCTCTGCGCAGGATCGGAGACGTGGTGGGCTACCTCGGCTATGCCACCCAGCGCCTGCGCCCGAACCACGCTCACCTGCTCGCGTACACGAGCAGCTTCGATGGCGGCGAGAAGCTCCACCAGGTCACGGCCAAGGACGCCAAGACCGCATCGCCGAGCAACGTCCTCTACGGCTCCGACATGCGCGGAGGCTCGGCCGGCGGACCGCTGATCCAGGACTTCGGCGACAACGCGGCGCTGGTGAAGTGGGTCGGAGCGATCTCGACCCTCAACTCCTCGGCCGCGGTGAAGCTGCAGGGAGCCTCGATTCCGGACTCGAAGTTCACGAGCGTGCTCAACAGCGTGTGCGCCCACCGGGCTGGGAACTGCTAGGAATTGAGCCCCCCTCCCCGGCCGGGGAGGGGGGCTTCCTACCCGATATCCTGCTTCCGCAGGACCTGATCGATCATCACCGCCGCGATGTTGCCGGTGCCCATGGCCACGGCTACCTGCTGGGTCATCGGGCGGATGTCTCCCGCGATCCAGACTCCCGGGACATTCGTGTCCCCCCGCTGCGACTTCGGCTGCGCATGATGGCCAGTCGAAGCCATCTCGATCCCGAGCTGCTGCGCCAGATCGGTCCGGCCCAGCGCGGGGCTCGAGACGAAGAAGGCTTCGGCGTTCAGCGTGCGGCCACCCTGGAGCTCGAGGCCGGTGAGCATCTTGTCCTCTCCCACCAGCCGCTGGATCTTCCCGGGGATCACCTCGATCCCCTTCTCCCTCAGCTTTTCCGCGTGGCGCTCGGGCAGGACGGGCTCGGTCGTGGCTAGAACGCGCAAGCGGTCGGTGTAGCGCGAGAGGCCCAGGGCCATGCCGGCCGCGCTGTCCGTGGAGCCCACGCCGATCACGATCGTGTCCTTGCCCCGCACCTCGGGCGCTTCGCAGTCCGAGCAGTAGAAGAGGTTGCCCTTGCCCGCGTAGTGGAAGCAGGGGGCGTAGTCGCCGTCCACGAGCGGATGGTAGCGAGCCACTCCGGTCGCGAGGAGCAGGGTGCGCCCGCGGAAGGTCTCGCCCTTGTCGCCGGTGAGGAGGAAGTCCCCATCGTGCCCCTCGGCCCTCACGATGTTGGCGCGGCGGATCTCGGCGCCCATGTCCTTGGCCTGTTCCTTCAAGCTTTTCTGGATGTCGATGCCGCGCACGTGGGGCAGGCCGGGCACGTTGTGGAGCTTCTCCAGGGTGAAGAAGAGCGGGCCGCTCACGCGGTCGAGGACCAGCGTCTTGCGGCCGTGCCAGGCGAGGTGGAGAGCCGCCGTGAGCCCGGCCGGCCCGCCACCGACGATCAGGGTGTCGTAGAGAGGGTCGGTCATCTCAGAGCCGCCACCAGTCGTAGGCCTGCTGCTCCGGGTCCCAGAAGATGTGGAAGGCGTCGCACTCGTCGTCGTGGAGGTTGATCCCCGGCCTGGCGGGCGAGCCCTCCTCCTCGATCTTCTCCAGCTCGATCCGGGCCTCGCGGGAGCAGAGCGCGTCCTGCGTGCCGTCCCAGGGGAACTCCAGGGTCCAATGGCGGCAGGAGTCGCCGAGCGGGCCTTGCACGATCCCCACGACGAACCGGTTGCCGCGGATGCCGGCCACGGCGTAGTCGTCCGTACCATCCTGGTCCAGGTCCGCCTCGAGCAGGCTGGCGGAGTCCCACTCCATATCGGGTTTGCGCTGCCGCAGGACGTCGAGGGCGGTCAGGCGCTTCGCCGTCGGCGGTGTCTCCGGGCTGGTGCGCGTGCCGGCGCAGCCGAGGAGCCCCGGCAGGGCGAGCGTCAACAGGATGCGGACCGCGGTCTTCATCGCGGGGAGGATCTTACCGCGCCGGAGGTCTTACCGCCGGTCGAAGCGCTCGATGCGCTCCTCGATCTCCCCGACGATCTTGCGCAGGGAGGCCAGATCGGTGGCGCTCAGGTGCTCCTTCAGCTCCTCGAAGAGCGGCTCGACCGGCGGCCGGTAGTCGTGCATCAGGGTGGCGATGTCACCCTCGTAAAGCGCGACGCGGGCGAAGCTCCCCTGGCGGTAGAGCGAGGGCAGGGCATACAGCTTGAGGAGCAGCAGTCCCTCCACCGTGGCGCAGGGGATCTCCCGTTCGACGAAGCGCTGAGTCGTGGCGAAGCGCTGCCGGACCTTCTCGAAGAGCGGATTGCGGGTCAGGAGGAGGTCGATCTGAAGGCC
>JBJMGZ010000009.1:0-4722 GCA_045807605.1 Thermoanaerobaculia bacterium
CGGCCCTGGTGACGGCCGGGGTGCCGGCGGTGGTGGCGATGCGCGAGCGCGTTCCCGCGGAGACCGCCCGACATTTCGCCCTCTCCTTCTACCAGCGCCTCGAAACGCACGGAATCGTGGACTTGGCGGCCAACGAGGCCCGCGGCACCCTCCTCACCCGCGGGCTGCCAGGGGCGGCGTGCCCGGTCCTCTACATGCGACTCAAGGACGGCGCTCTCTTCGTGCCCACGCCGCAACCGGATCGCTGCGCGCCGGCTCCGGGCGCCCGGTCGGCGGAACCCCGGCCGCTCCCGGATTCCCGTCCGGCCGCGAGGGTCCCGCCGGGGCTCCTGCTGAATGGTGTCGACGGTGCCACCGGCGAGTACTTCCATCCCGCCTTCTCCTCGCACGAGGTCGTCGGCCTGGCCCTGCGGGCGGCGGCGGACGCGGGCCGGTCCCCTGGGCCGGAAGCCTGGCGCCAACCGCCCAGCCGCGACCACCTGGGAGAGGAGATCGATCCGCGGGACCTGGCCTCCGCGGGCTGGGGCGTGATCTTCGCCCAGGACGCCGATCCCGCGATCCGCGAGGCCCTGGAGCCCCTCCTGCGCCACCGGCAGCGGCAGGCCGGCAGCCGGGTGGAGAGGCGTTTCCGCGAGCTCGGCGGCGAGGCCGGCCTGCGGCGCGGCGAATCCAAGATCGACTTCCTGCGGCGCCACGGCATCGGCCACGGTCCTCCCGATCCCGACAAGCTGCCCTACTACCTGCTCCTCGTCGGCAGCCCCGACGAGATTCCGTACGAGCTCCAATCCCAGCTCGACGTGCAGTACGCGGTCGGGCGCCTCTGCCTGGATTCGCCCGCGGCCTACCGGCGCTACGCCGAGGCGCTGGTGGCGGCCGAGACCGCGGGCACCGGCCAGCCGCGCCGCGCCACCTTCTTCGGGGTGGAGAACCCCGACGACCGCATGACCTTCCTCACGTCCGAGTACCTGGTGCGCGCCGTCGCCGACAAGCTGCGGACCGAATGCGGCAGCGGGGCGCGCGGCCGGCCGGCCTGGGAGGTCGAGACCATCCGGGGAGAGGAGGCGAGGAAGGCCCGGCTCGCCAGCATCCTGGGCGGCAGTCTCGCCGGCTCTGGGCCCCCGGCCCTCCTCTTCACCGCCTGCCACGGCGTGGCTTTCCCGCACGGCGACCGCCGCCAGCCGGGCCACCAGGGAGCGCTCCTGTGCGGCGACTGGCCCGGCCCCGCCGTGTGGCAAGCCGGCGGGCAGCGGGAGCTGCCGGAAGAGCACTACTTCTCGGGCGACGACGTGCCCTCCGACGCCCGCCTCGGCGGCCTCATCGCCTTCCACTTCGCCTGCTACGGCGCCGGCACGCCGCGCTGCGACAGCTACGGCCGGGTGCGCGGCGGCGAAGCCCGGGTGCTCGCTCCGAAGGACTTCGTCGCCCGCCTGCCGCAGCGCCTGCTCGAGCAGGGCGCTCTCGCCGTGGTCGGCCACGTCGACCGCGCCTGGGGCTACTCGTTCCTCTGGAAGGGGACCGACGACACCCGGGTCTTCGAGCAGGCCTGCCAGCGCCTCCTCGAAGGGCATCCGGTCGGCTCCGCCCTGGAGGCCTTCCACCACAAGTTCGCCGAGCTCAGCGCCGACCTCATGGCCGAGAAGGTCCGCATCGACACCGGCAAGGCCCCGGACGAATCGCTCCTCGCGAGCCTCTGGACCGCCGCCCAGGACGCCCGCAACTATGTGATCCTTGGCGATCCGGCCGTGCGCCTGCCGGCCGCCGCCAGAGAGGACATCCCATGCAATCCATCACCCGCCGACGCTTCTTCAGCCTGACCGCCCGCACCGCCGCGGGCCTGGGCGCCGCCCGCGTCCTCGGCCCGCTCGCCGTTCTGGCGGACGAGCTGGCCCCCGGAATCCGGGAGATCGACGCCTTCGTCGAGCGCCACATCCGGGAGATGGGCGCGCCCGGCCTGACCCTGGGGCTCGCGGACCGCAACGGCCCGATCGCCGTGCGCACCTACGGCCACACCGACGTCAAGACCGGCCGGCCGGTCTCGCCCGACGACCTCTTCGAGATCGGCTCGATCACCAAGTCTTTCGTGGCTCTCTGCCTGTTGCAGCTCCGGGAGCAGGGCAAGCTCGACCTGAACCGTCCGATCCGCGAGTACCTCCCCTGGCTGAAGATCGAGAGCGCCTACGCGCCGATCACGGTCCACCACCTGCTGACCCACACCTCCGGGCTGCCCAACCCGCTCAGTCTTCCTGCCATCCCCCTCTGGACCGCGCACGCGCCGGGCGAGCACTTCCACTACTGCAACCTGGGCTACGAGATCCTGGGGCTGCTGCTCCGGAGCCTCGACGGCCGGCCGCTGCGCGACATCTTCCGCGCCCGGATCTTCGAGCCGCTCGGGATGACCGCGAGCGAAGGGGTGATCTCGCACGACATCCGCCCGCGCCTCGCCCAGAGCTACTGGCCGGTCTACGACGACCGGCCGTTCCAGCGCCACGGGCCGCTCGCCGAGGCGCCGAACCTAGCCATGGACCACGCCGCCGGCTGCATCGCCTCGACGCCGCGCGACATGGCCCTCTACATGAAGATGCTCCTCAAACAGGGCCGGCCGCTGGTCTCCAGGGAGACCTTCGCGCTCTTCACGAAGCCCGCGGTCCCCGCGCCCGGCTTCGGCAAGGACGCGGGCTACGGCTACGGCATCGCCATCCAGCCGGTCGAGGGGAGGACGCTCCTGCGCCACACGGGCGGCATGGTCTCCTTCAGCTCGGCCATGCAAGTCGATCTCGACGCCGGCGCCGGAGCCTTCGCCTCGGTCAACGCCTCGCTCCAGGGCTACCGTCCGAACGCCGTGGCCGGCTACGCCCTGGCGGCGCTCCGGACGGTCCCCGCCCCGCCGGCCCCGGAATTCGACGACCCTTATAAAGTTCCGAACGCGGCCGACTACGTGGGCACCTACACCGCGCCCGACGGCCGCAAGCTCGTGCTCCTCGCCTCCGCCGACCGGCTGGAGCTGGTCCACAAAGGGGAGCATCTGCCCCTGGAGCGGCTCGCGCCGGACGCCTTCTGGGTGCCGGACCCCGCCTTCGCCCTCCACCCCCTGGCCTTCGAGCGCCAAGGGGAAGAGGTCGTCGAAGCGAGCCACGGAGCCGACTGGTACGCGGGAGAGCGCTACACGGGCCCGCGCACCTTCGAAACCCCACCCGAATACCTCGCCTACGCCGGCCACTACCGCAACGAGGACCCGTGGATGGGGAGCGCGAGAGTCGTCCTGAGGAAAGGCCGCCTCTGGCTCGGAGGCGCGCCGCTCCTGCCGCTCGCAAGCGGGCTCTTCCGCATCGGAGAGGAAGAGCACGAGCCCGACCGCGTCCGCTTCGAGGAGGTCATGAACGGCCGCGCGCTGCGCGCGGTTTTCTCGGGGATCGAGCTCCGCCGGTTGGATGCCTGAACGAACGGTTCCGAGGCGGCTCGGAGTCTTTCCGAAAACTTCAGAGCCACTTCAAAAGGCTCGGAGTCGTTCCGAAGACTCCGGAGAGATCTCCTGCCGCTCGGAACGGCTCCGAAGCCGCGGGAACGACTCCGAAAGGCTCGGAGCCTCTCTGAAGGCTTCAGAGTGACTTTCTAGCGCTCGGAGCGGTTTCGAAGTCCTGGGAACGGCTTGGAGAGGCTCGGAGCCCTTCTGAAGACTTCGGAGTGACTTTCTGCCGCTCGGAACGGCTTCGAGCTCTTGGGAACGACTCCGAAAAGCTCGGAGCTGCTCTCAAGGCTTCAGAACGGCTGCTCAGCTTTTCGGAGTGGCTTGGAATCATTCGGAGCGACCGCGGGAAGCTCGGAGCCGTTCGCCGAATTTCGGAACGACCGCGAAGGGCTCGGAACCTCTCCCGGGCCTTCCGGACTGGCTTGGAATCCTTCGGAACGATGCTGGGAGGGGAAAAGGCGGGGGCGTTCTGGCAGCACGCCCCCGGAAGACAGGCTACTTGGCAGGGTCGGGAACCGGGGCCGGGGAAACGGCGGATGTCTCGGGCGCCTGGCGCTTGCGTGCCGGCTTGCGCTTGATGCCGCGGAACGGCTGCACCCCGAACTCGACCAGCTTCTCGTTGTCCTTCCCGTAGTGGTGCTTCACGCCTTCCTTCAGGAACCTCATCGCCGCGGTTCCCTCCTCGAGCACCTGCTGCAGCTCCTTCCAGATCTCCTGCTTCGCAGCCATCATCGCCGCGTACTGCGCGTAGAGGCTGCGGGCCCGCTGCGACCTGTCCCGCAGCTTAGGCAGGATGACCTCCAGATGCGGCACCTGCTGGTTGTTGGCGCTCACCGCCGTATCCATCTTGTCCCACCCGTTCACCACGTTCATGTACAGCCGCGTCTCAGCCATCTCGAACCTCCTTCCCCTCCCGGGGAGGATCGCCCGGCACCGGAATTGGGCCGGGTCAACATCTTGGAATGTGCATACGGTAGACGTGCCTCTCGCGTTTGTCAACCCTGCTTCTCAATGGCTCGTGCATTTTCGTCACAGGTTATGTCTTATCGTATTCACATGAAGGGCGTAGGATGGGGTGAATCGGCCGCCCCGTGGGTTAGGAAGGCCGGGAAGGGGACGTCAGCTTCCCTCCCGAGCCGCCTCGCGGTAGAGCAGGCATATACTTGGATAGTCGCGTCACGAGTTGCCGCGCCGATGCGGCCGAGACAGAGGTCACGAAGGAGCCAAGATGGACGCGGAGCTCGAAACGATCATCG
>JBJMGZ010000010.1:0-13315 GCA_045807605.1 Thermoanaerobaculia bacterium
CAGGGCGGCAGCATCTACGACCCGCGGATCGAGATCAACGCGCTGCGCAAGCGGATCGGGATGGTGTTCCAGAAGTCGAACCCGTTCCCGAAGTCGATCTACGAAAACGTCGCCTACGGGCCGCGCCTCCAGGGGATCAACCGCAAGCGCGACCTCGACGAGATCGTGGAGAAGAGCCTGAAGGGCGCGGCGCTGTGGGATGAAGTCAAGGACCGGCTGGACGAGAGCGCCCTCGGCATGTCCGGCGGCCAGCAGCAGCGCCTCTGCATCGCGCGGGCGATCGCCGTCGAGCCCGAGGTCATCCTGCTCGACGAGCCCTGCTCGGCCCTCGACCCCATCGCCACGGCGCGCATCGAGGAGCTGATGCAGGACTTGAAGACCCAATACACGCAGGTCATCGTCACCCACAACATGCAGCAGGCCTCCCGCGTCTCCGACTACACCGCCTTCCTCTACCTCGGCGAGCTGATCGAATACGGCGCCACCGAGAAGATCTTCATCAACCCGATGAAGAAGCAGACCGAGGACTACATCACGGGCCGGTTCGGCTAGAGCCGGCGATCCTGGCCGGGTGAAGTATCCCGGCCAGGCGGGCGTCCGCACCGGCGCTTTGCCGGGCGGCACCTACATCGAGCCAGCTTCGCTCGTAGAAGGGCATAGGCTGCATGGGTCAAGGACGAGTGCTATGGTAAGGAATGCAGGAGAGGTAAGGAATGCCAAGTTCCAGAGTCACGAGCAAGGGCCAGGTGACGATCCCCTTCGAGGTTGAGTGAGTCTTTCCCCTCAATCGGAGGGACTTCCCCTGGAACCGAATATCGGCCGCAACGACGTTTGAATTCCCTATCCCTCAGGAGGAGCAGCCATGGGCAAGCTCATCATGTGGAACTTGATGACCCTGGACGGCATGTTCGAGGGTCCGCAGCCGTGGGACCTCGACTGGCACGAGTACGCCTGGGGTGATGAACTCAAGCGATTCTCGCTCGAGCAGGAACGGGAGGCGGGGGCGCTTCTCTTCGGCCGCCGCACTTACGACGGCATGGCGGCGCACTGGTCCACCGCTACCGGCGAGACCGCCGAGTTCATGAACGCGGTGCCAAAGTACGTGTTCTCGCGCACGCTCGAGCGCGCCGACTGGGCCAACAGCACGCTGGTGAAGGAGGACGCCGGAAAGGCGGTGGCGCGACTGAAAGAGCAGCCGGGGAAGGATCTCTTCGTCTTCGGCAGCGCCGACCTCTCCGCCACGCTGATCCGCCACGGGCTCTTCGACGAGTACCGCATCGGGCTCGTGCCGGTCACGCTCGGTGAGGGCAGCCCGCTGTTCAAGCCTGATTCCGAGCCGCTGAGACTGCAACTATTGCAGTCGCGGCCGCTCGGCGACCGCTGCCTCCTGCTGCTCTACCAGCCAGCCGCCGTCGCGGCGGCCGCGCGCTGAGCGGGGAGTCAGCTCCGCTCGTAGAAGGGAGGCGGAGCGATCCCCAGTGCACGGAGGTACACGTAGCCCTGGCCGCGATGGTGGATCTCGTTGTCGATGACGTACAGGATCAGGTTGTGCAGCACGTCGGTGTACTGGCCGAAGGCCGTCAGCGTCTCCTGGAACCGCTGCGGCGGGATCTGCGGCCAGAGCGCGTCGAGCTGCTCCGTGCTCTCATCCCAGAGACGCAGCACCTCCTGCTTCGGCCGCGGGTCGCGGCTCGTCGGCGCGCTCCAGTCGCCGGAGACCGCGCCGCGCAGCATCGGCACGCCCATCGTGGCAATCTCCATCGCGAGCTCGCCGAACGTCCGCATGCCGCCGATCGAGAAGGTGAACAGCTTTTCTTCAGGAAATGCGTCGATGACGCGCCGGGTCAGCCGGCGGTGTCCCTGCCAGTGTGCCAGCAGGGCATCGGGAGTAATAAAGGGCGTCGCTGCTGTAGACATGGAAAACTCCTCGAGGTGAAACGATCCTCCGGCCTCGTATCCTATCGCGCGCCGATCCCTGGCGGTGTAGCTGATCACATCCGCCCCCGCCAGGAACACCATGCATGAGACCGGCCGATGCCGAGCACGCCCACGGGCGGTTCGGCTGAACCACCAGGGCTCCGCTCCTACTTGCGCTCACGGATCTTCAGCAGGATCTCTTCTCGAACCTCTTCCCATAAGCTGCCGGCTCCGGGATCGGAGTCATACTCGGCCAAACGCTCGTCGAGGAGCTGAAGGTGCCACTCCGGGATGGGAACGTCCTCGGGCTGGGCAAAGATGCGGTCCCACAATGACTGGACATAGTCGAGCTTCTCCTGGGTCGAAAGGTCGTCGAAGCCCGGAGGAGGAATGGGTAGCGCGGCCCGTGCCATGGCGTCATTATAACCTCGCGGCTGGCCGATGCCCGGCTGAGCCGAATCAAATCCGCGCCCGCAGAAACACCATCCAGGAGACCGGCCGGTCGCCATACTCGTGCTCCAGCTCGTCCGGGAGGATCGCCAGGCTGCCGAGCACGCCGAGGCCCGCTTTCCAGGTGTCGGTCAGCAGCGCATCCCAGGTGTAGCCGAGGCTGAGCTTGCCCACGTCGAAGACCTCTCCGTCATGGTGGCCGTCTCCCCCGTGGCCCGACAGCTCGTCGTTCTCCTGCTTCTCCAGCCGGCCGAAGACGGTGTGCCTCTCCGCGAAGAGCAGGGCGGATTCCAGGAGGAAGGAGTCCGTGGTCTCCCCGGGGTCCTTGGCGTTCCTTCCCCAGGCGAAAGTGGTCTGCCAGTTGCCGTCCTCCCGCGGACGGTTGTAGAGGACGGAGGCGGTGGTGCGGTCCAGGTCCACGTCGGGCTCGAGCTGCTCGGGGCTCTGGAGGAAGCCGCGGCTCACCTGGAGCGACCAGTCCGGCGCGGGCTGCCAGGAGAGGCGGGCGGACCACGAGTCCATCTTCGGCTCCTCGATGTCGGTGCGGTCCTCGTCCGGCTCGCGGCCGGTGAAGGACGAGGCCTCCAGCTTGAAGCCGCCCCGCACCCAGCCGAGCGTCGCCACGCCGAAGGTGATGTGCGTCGAGTCGAGCCAGTGATGCCCCAGGGGCGCCTCGGGGTTCTCCATGCCCGAGAAACGGTGGAGAAAGGCCGGCGGACCCAGGGCCGGCTCGCCCGGCAGCCCCAGATAGAGGAAGGCCGAGCTGTCCTTCCCCAGGTCCACGCTGTAGCTGCCGGCGAGCTCCATGAAGAGGTCGTGCGGGTGCTGGCGGTCGATGAGCGGCGTGCGGCCGTCCGCGGTCTCGCCGGTCTGGAGGAGGAGCGGATAGCCCTCGTCCCCGATCGTCCAGGGCTCGGCCGAGACCATGGCCCGGAGCCCCAGGCGCCCGGGTCCCAGCTCGCGGACGGCCATGCCCATGAGCATGCTCTCGCCGAACGCCTTCTCGTCGCCGCGCGGGCCGTCCTGCTCGTCGTAGACCAGGTTGGCGAAGCCGTGCGCCATCAGGTGCCAGTCGCCGCGCATCGTATGGAGCCCGGTGTGGGGCGCCGACTCGGGCTGCCAGGCCGTGCCCGAGGCCTCGCGGCTCATGGGATAGGGTCCGAACATCCCCGGCATCGGCATCTCGTGCCCGGCGTGCTCCATGCCGGGCTGGTCCTCTTGCATTGCGGGCTGCATGGCGGGCTGGCCGTGCTGATGCTGCGGCTCCGGCTGCGGAGCCTCATGCCCTTCATGCCCCTCGTGACTCTCCTGAGCCTCAGGCGGCGGCGGGGCCGCGGGGGGGTGCTGGTGCTGCGCAGCCAAGGGTAGCCCACAGAACAGCATGGCCGCGATGAGATGGATCTTACTTGCCATATCTCCACTCCCTTCCGGCTTGAATCCAACGGCTCTGGCAAGCCCGACGGTGTCATAGAATCCCGGCGATGCAAGTTTCATACTCCGCGTCCGAGATCCTCGATCAGCTCGATCGTTGCGCGGAGGCGTTCACCTTTCCGATCCTGGACAACGCCTATGTGTACCCCGCGGATACCCGCATGACCCTGTTCCGGGACGCGGAGCGCTGGGCGATCGTGATCGAGGTGCTGGGGTTCAACTCGCACATGGGCGGGACGGGCGGCATCGACGACGCTCTCTACTGCTTCGGGAACTGCCTGCGGCAGCCGCCCGGGATCAGTCCTGGGGACACCCTGCGGCCGGTGAGCGACGGCGACTCCGGCCCGCTGTTCGAGGAGGATGGGCTCGTCATCCACCGCGGCGCAACGGACCTGCGCATCCGCGGCTCCGTGGTGCCCCTGCCGCGGGAGGCGACGCACTACCTGAGGCGGCACATCCTGCTGGAGGTGCCGCCCCACATCCAGGGCTTCGAGCTGCTCCGCGGCCTGCTGCCGGAGCACCGCGACCTCCTCCTGGCCACGGACGAGGAGCTCCGCACCCGCATTCCCGCGGACCTGCCGCAGATCCTCCGGCTGGACGAGTGGACCCACCCCGACATCTCCGAAGGGGACATGCCGGCCGAGAGCCCGACCTTTCAGACCCTTGCCAAGGTGCTGGAGACCGGCGACGCGGCCCTCTACCGCCCCCGCCGCCAGCCCAACACCCACTGGAGCCGCTGGCCCGAGGGAGGCGTGCTGTAGAATGAAGGGAATGACGACCCGAGCGGCGCACCTGATCCACGAAGCCCTGCAACTGTCTCCCGAGGAACGGGCCGACGTGGCCGCCGAGCTGCTCGCCAGTCTCGACGAATCCGAGGATACGGATGTAGAGGCGGCATGGGCTAAAGAGATCGAGCGGCGCGCACGCAGAGTCCTGGCCGGCGAGTCATCGGGGACGGACTGGTTCGAAGTCCGAGCCCGGATCGCGCAGAGTGTGCTGAAGCGGTGAGCAAGCCCCTCCGCACCGAGGAGGAGGCTGAGGACGAGCTCTCAGAGGCTATTGGCTGCCGCGCTTGAGGTTTCGGCGGTAGCGGGCTTCGACGCCCCTACATTAGAAGGACTGTGCCGGCACCGGCTCGCCCCGCTTCTCCCCCCGCAGCTTCACCAGCGCCGACACCGCCAGGTACATCGCCAGCAGGATCAGCAGCAGGGCGGCCACGCCGTTGAGGAGCTCGACGTCGAAGCCCTTGGTGGCGGCCAGGTTCGACCAGACCAGGTTGCCCAGGGCCCAGAGGGTGATCGTCAGCACGAAGATCATCGGCAACAAGGTGAAGGCGATGCGGCGGCGGGCCTGGTGGAGCCAGACCGTCACCGAGAGCAGCGTCAGCGCCGCCAGGAGCTGGTTCGAGGCCCCGAAGAGCGTCCAGAACTTCTGCCACATCCCCTCGCCCGCGAAAGCCAGGAGCAGCATCGGCGCCGCCACCGTCAGCACCGTCCCCATGACCGCGCCCGCCATCCCCTTCATCCCCAGGAGCTCCTGGAGAAGGTACCTGCCCAGCCGGGTGGAGACGTCCAGCGTGTCGAAGACGAACGTCGAGAAGGCCATGGCCCCGAAGGTGATCGCGAAGGGCAGGTTCTCCCGGCCGATCAGGAGGGCCAGGAAGTTGCCGATGCCCTTGCCGTAGACCGTGCCGGGGCCGAGCCCCTTGGCCTCGTCCGGCAGCAGGATCATGATCGTCACGAGCGCGATCAGCGCCACGAACCCCTCGGCCAGCATCGCGCCGTAGCCCACGGGCTGGAGGTGCGACTCCCGGTCCACCTGCTTCGAGGTCGTGCCCGAGCAGACCAGCCCGTGGAAGCCCGAGCAGGCGCCGCAGGCGATGGTCACGAAGAGGAACGGGAAGAGCGTCCCGGTCATGCCGCCCACGTCCCAGCCCTTGAACGCCGGCTGCCGCACCTCGTAGCCGCCGAAGAAGACGCCGATCACCCCCAGGGCCAGCGCCGTGTACAGGATGAAGCCGCCGAGATACCCGCGCGGCTGGAGCAGCAGCCAGATCGGCAGCAGCGACGCCGCCGCGCAGTAGACCAGGATCGCCATCGACCACGAGCCCACCCCGAGCTGGAACGCGCCGGCCAGGTGGGTCCCCGCCCAGGCCGCGGCGAAGCTCGCCGGCACGAAGACCGCCGTCACCAGCCAGAGCGGCGGATTCCAGAGCTTCTGGACCACGCCGAGCACCAGCGAGAGCAGCAGGTAGAGGACGCTCGCCGCGGCCACCGCGCCGCCCGGATGGAAGTCGAACGTCCCGGCTGCGGCCAGCTCCTCGGTGCCGACCACGAAGGTGCGGGCCGTGATGTCCGTGAAGGCGACGATCACGTAGACCAGGGCGATCCAGATGAAGGCCATCATGGCGAGGCCGGCCTTGCGGCCCAGGTGCTCGCCCGTAATCTCGGCGATCGAGGTGGCGCCGTGGCGGACCGAGGCGGTCAGGCTGGAGAAGTCATGCACCGCCCCGATCAGCACCACCCCGAGCCCGATCCAGAGCAGGCAGGGCAGCCAGCCGAAGGTCTGGCAGGCGATGATCGGGCCGGCGATCGGGCCGGCCGCCGCGATCGCGGAAAAGTGCTGGGCGAAGAGGTAGAACGGCCGCGTCGGCACGAAGTCGACCCCGTCGTTCATCCGGTGCGCCGGGGTCACCCGGCTGTCGTCGATGACGAACTGGCGCGCCACCCAGCCGCCGTACAGGCGGTAGGCGGCGACCAGCAGCACCAGGAAGACGAGGGCGAGGAGCGCCAGGTTCATTCTGCCGGCTTCCTCCGTCCCAGGAATCCCACCAGCACGGCCAGGAGCCCGGCCACGATCAGGCCCAGGCCGAACAGGGCGCGGCCGTGGTCCTCGGCTCCGGCCGTCGTGGCCTCGGCGATCAGCCTCCCGAGGCCGGCGTTGTGCGGGATCGCGAAGAGGCCGATGCCCGACAGCAGGAAGCCGAAGGACGCCAGCTTCTGACCCCATCCGGACGCCGTCCGCCCCGCCTCCTTGCCCACCGTGCTGTGGTTGTAGCCATAGGAGAAGTAGACCGCCATGCCGCAGAAGAGCCAGCCGATGAACCGCCACCACGAGGCCGGCGGCAGGTAGACCATCAGGAACAGGCACGAGGCCACGCCCATCAGCGGCAGCAGCCACGGTCCGAACGGCACCTTGAACGGCCGCGGCCGGTTCGGGTCGGTGTAGCGCAGGATCGGGATGCCGATGCACACCAGCACGAAGGCGAAGAGGGTGCCGATGTTGGTCAGGTCGACCATCTCGTCGATGCTCGCCACACCGGCGAAGCCTCCGACCAGGACGCCGGTGACGATCGTGGTCACGTGCGGGGTGCGGAAGCGCGGATGGACGCGGGCGAAGGTCTGGGGAAGCAAGCCGTCGCGGGCCATCGAGAAGAAGATGCGCGGCTGGCCGAGCTGGAAGACGAGGAGCACCGCGGTGTGGGCGATGACCGAGCCGAACGCGACGATGCCGGTGGCCCAGTTCTGGTTGGGCGCCACGTGGTCGAGGGCCATGGTGAGCGGCTCGGCCTGCTCGGTCGCCAGGCGCTGGACCAGCTCCCGGTAGGGCAGGATGCCGGTGAAGACCGCCGCCACCACGACGTAGAACACGGTGCAGATGACCAGCGAGGCGATGATGCCGATCGGCAGGTTGCGGCCGGGGTTGCGCGTCTCCTCCGCGACCGTCGAAACCGCGTCGAACCCGATGTAGGCGAAGAAGACGACCGCCGCGCCGGCGAACGTCCCGCCCCAGCCGTTCGGCTGGAAGGGGCGCCAGTTGGCCGACATCTCCCCGGGGGAGACATAGTGCAGCGCGATCACGATGAAGAACAGGAGGACGCAGATCTTGACCAGCACCATGCCGGCGTTGAAGCGCGCCGACTCGCGGATGCCGAGGACCAGCACGATGGTGATCAGACCGACGATCGCCGCGGCCAGCACGTTGAAGACGATCGGAATGTCGAACACGTGCGGCGCGCTCTCCAGGAGCCCCGGGATCTTGGCCGCCGTGCGGTAGTCGATGGCCAGCCATTGCGGGAAGTGGATCCCGACGCTGTCCAGCAGGGTGCGGAAGTAGTTGGCCCAACTGATGGCCACGGCCACGTTGCCCACCGCGTACTCGATGATCAGGTCCCAGCCGATGATCCAGGCGATCAGCTCGCCGAGCGTGGCATAGGAGTAGGTGTAGGCCGAGCCGGAGATCGGCACCACGGCCGCGAACTCGGCATAGCAGAGCGCGGTGAAGGCGCAGACGACCGCCGTGATGCAGAAGGAGAGCATGAGGGAGGGCCCGGCGCCGAGGCGGGAGGCGTCCCCGGCCGCGGCGGTGCCGACGGTGGCGAAGATGCCGGCGCCGATGATGGCGCCGATCCCCAGCAGGGTCACCTGGAGGGCGCCGAGGTCGCGGCGCAGCGTCTCGCCCTTCTCGGCCGCGGCCATGATGTCGTCCAGCTTCTTGGTCCGGAAGATGCCTCGCAGCAAGGGATGGCCTCCGTCTCTGTAGGTACAAGGTCGGGACGGGCGGGAGTCTGACACGGGAGGGAGCCGAGGCGCAATGTGGACCGCGTTTTGCGTTTGGCGGGTTTTCCTCTACGATTCCCCGCCTGCTCATGGCGAGACGACGCCTGCCCCTCCACACCCGGATCCTGATCGGCGGCCTGTTCGGAGCCGTGGCGGGGATCGCCGCGCACCTGCTGTTCGCCCTTCCGGCGGGAGGACCGACCGGCATGGCTCCGGGGCTCGAGCGGTTCGTCAGCGTCGTCTCCGGCCCCATCGGCCAGATCTTCCTGCGCCTGCTCTTCATGCTGGTCGTGCCGCTGATCTTCTCCGCCCTCGTGCTGGGGGTGGTGGAGATGGGCGATCCCCGCCGGCTCGGGCGCGTGGGCCTGAAGACGCTGCTCTACACCGTCGTCGTCTCCGCCATCGCCGTGCTGATCGGCGTCACCCTCGTCAACGTGCTGCAGCCCGGGGCCGGCATCTCGCCGGAGCTCAAGGCGCGCCTGACCGCGGGCGCGGCCGAGCGGGCGTCTTCCCTGGCCACCGCCACGGCGCCCAAGACCGGGGTGGACCTGCTGATCCAGATCGTGCCCAATAACCCGGTCAAGTCGGCGGCCGAGGGGGACATGCTCGGGGTGATGTTCTTCTCGCTGCTCTTCGGGATCGCGCTCGCCATCGTCCGCACCGAGGCGACCGCCCGGCTGCAGGAGGCGATCCAGGGCCTCTACGACGTCACCATGTGGCTGATCGGGTGGGTGATCTCGCTCGCGCCGATCGGGGTGGCGGCGCTGCTCTTCACGCTGACGGCGCAGCTCGGCTACGAGATCCTGCAGCAGCTCGCGCTCTACGTCGGCGTGGTGGTGCTCGCCCTGGCCATCCATCAGTTCGTGGTCTACTCTCTCGCCGTCCGGTTCCTGGGCGGCATGAGCCCGATCTTCTTCTTCCGCGGCATCGAGGCGGCGATGATCACCGCCTTCTCGACCGCGTCGAGCAACGCCACCCTCCCGACCGCCCTCAAGGTGGCCGAGGAGAACCTCAAGCTCCCGCCCTCGGTGAGCCGCTTCGTGCTGACGATCGGCTCGACCATGAACCAGAACGGGACGGCGCTCTTCGAGGGGGTGACGGTGCTGTTCCTGGCGCAGTTCTATGGCGTGCCCCTGTCGCTCGGGGAGCAGATCACGGTGGTGCTGATCTGCATCCTCGGCGGCATCGGCACGGCCGGCGTCCCCGCCGGGTCGATCCCGGTGGTGGCGCTCATCCTCGGCCTGGTCGGGGTTCCGGTGGAAGGGATCGGTCTCATCCTGGGAGTGGACCGGTTCCTCGACATGTGCCGGACCACGCTCAACGTGACGGGGGACCTGGTCGCTGCCGTCGTCGTATCGCGGGGAGAGGGGGCGGCGCTGCCGGCCGCCCCGGCTCCGGAGACCGCGATCTGAGATCGAGAGCAAGGGGAAGCATCCGGTTTGTTACCGTCTCCGGCACGGTTCCTGCTTCCCCCGAAGGGGTTGGGAACCCGCCGGGGGACTCGCTTCGCGAGACAATTCGCGTTCGACGCCGGGAACCAAATCGGAGGTGCTCCCATCTAATGTGGCGGAGAGGTGAATCGATGAAAAGACCCATTCCCGTTCTTCTTGCCCTGCTGCTGATGGTCCCGTTCCTGGGCGGCTGCCACAAGGTGCGGGCGCGCGTCGAGATGAAGAAGGGCAACGAGTATTACCTCAACGAGTCGTACCGCCAGGCGCTCAGCCAGTACCGCAAGGGGCTGGAGCTCGACCCGAGCGCGACCTTCGCGTGGCGGTCGGTGGGCCTGAGCGCCCTCGCGCTCTACAAGCCGGGGGACAACAGCAAGGCCAACCGTGAGATGGGGGACCTGGCGGTCGAGGGCTTCGAGAAGTATCTCGAGGACTACCCGGACGACGAGAAGGTCCGCGACTACCTGATCTCCACCTACGTCAACTCCAAGAAGTACGACCAGGCGCTGACCTATCTCGCGAAGCAGGCCCAGGCGGATCCGGACAACGCCAACATCCAGGCCTCGCGCATCCGGCTGCTGATCGAGGCGGGCCGCGTGGACCAGGCCCGGCAGCTGGCCGAGCAGCTCCCTCCCAACCAGGCCAAGGCCGAGGCCCTCTACACGCTGGGTGTGAACGAATGGGATGCGGCCTTCCATGGCCAGAACATGACCGTGCCGGCGCAGGTGCGGGAGCAGCGCATCGACCAGGCCCTGGCCGGCATGCAGGAGGCGCTGCGGATCAAGCCCGACTACTTCGACGCCATGGTCTACTACAACCTCCTGTTCCGGGAGAAGGCCAAGCTGCAGACCGACGAAGCCAAGAAGCAGGAGTACTTCGCCCAGGCGCTCCAGTGGCAGGAGAAGGCGAAGGCCTTGCGCAAGAAGATGCAGGAAGAGGAAAAGAAGAAGGCGGCCGAGCAGGCCAAGACGACTGAAAGCTAGGTGGATAAAGCCATGTTCGAAGATTCCTTGCTCGAGTTGGACGCGAAGAGGAAGAAGAAGGGCGGCCTGGTCCGCTTCATCGTCCTGCCGCTCGCCATCCTGTTGCACCTGGCGGCGGGAGGCGCGTTCCTGTTCGCGAATTACTGGCAGGTGGATCCGGTGCCGGAGCCGCCGATCAACGTCATCTTCTTCAGCGCGGCGGCACCGCCTCCGCCGCCGCCGCCGCCTCCTCCGCCGCCGCCGCCGCCGGCCGCCAAGCCGCAGCAGCAGGAGGTCCCGAGGGAGATCCCGGTGGTCCGTCCCACGGAGCCGGTGCAGCCGGTCGAGGTGCCTGAGAACCTGCCCAAGCCGGGCCCGGTCGAGGACGTCGGGGTCGAAGGCGGCGTCGAGGGCGGGGTCGAAGGCGGCGTGGCCGGCGGTGTGGTCGGCGGCGTCGTGGGCGGGGTGGTCGGCGGTGTCCCGGGCGGCGTCGTGGGCGGGGTGGAGGGCGGCGTGGTCAACGACGAGCCGCTGCGGGTGGGCGGCGCGGTGACGCGGCCCGAGAAGATCTCCGGCTCTCCGCCGGTCTATACCGAGCTGGCGCGCAAGGCCCGGGTGACGGGCGTGGTGATCGTGGAAGCGATCATTGACGAGCGCGGCAACGTGGTGAACGCGCGCGTCCTCAAGGGCCTGCCCATGGGTTTGGACAAGGCTGCGCTGGACGCCGTCGAGAGGTGGAAGTTCAAGCCGGCGACGCTGCAGAGCAGGCCGGTCAAGGTCTATTACACGCTAACCGTCAATTTCACCATGCAGTAGGCGCCCTGGCGCTGGCAAAGGAGAGCAAAGTATGGATTTCAGCCCCGTAGGACTCTGGGAGTCGATGACCCCGATCGCGCAGGGGGTGGTGGTCGCGCTGCTGATCCTGTCCGTCTGGTCGCTCTACATCTCTGTCGAGCGGCT
The DNA here is from genome assembly GCA_045807605.1 of Thermoanaerobaculia bacterium. GTDB lineage: Bacteria > Acidobacteriota > Thermoanaerobaculia > Multivoradales > UBA5704 > DATMER01. The sequence continues at coordinate 11,728 of JBJMGZ010000010.1, forward strand.
CCTCGTCTTCCGGCGCGCGCACAAGCAGTCGCTGGCGTTCGCCAAGCTCGCCACCGAGCACCTGAAGCACGACCGGCCGCAGGCGGTGATCGACGCCGCCAACAAGTACCCCGGCAGCCATCTCGCCCGCGTCGTCAGCGCCGGCCTGCAGTCCTTCCAGTTCGAGCACGGCAGCAGCCCGCTGAGCGACCTGGAGGTCGTCGAGGCCGCCAGCCGGGCGGTCGAGCGCTCCACCCTGCTCACCGTCTCCGACTTCAAGAAGGGCATCGGCAGCCTGGCGACGATCGCCACCACCGCCCCCTTCATCGGCCTGTTCGGCACCGTCATCGGCATCATCAACGCGTTCCGCGGCATGGCCCTCACCGGCTCGGGCGGTATCGGCGCCGTCTCCGCCGGTATCTCCGAGGCGCTCGTCACCACGGCGCTCGGCCTGTTCGTGGCCATCCCGGCCGCGTGGATGTTCAACTACTTCACCAACAAGCTCGAGCGTCTCCAGGTCGAGATGTCGAACTCGTCCTCCGAGCTGCTCGACTTCTTCATGAAGAAGCAGAAGAAAAATGCTGCTTAAGCTCGGACGCAAGCACACGATGGAGGCTCCGGAAGTCCGGAGCGACATCAACGTCACACCCCTGGTGGACGTCTGCCTCGTGCTGCTGATCATCTTCATGGTGGTCACGCCCCTGCTCCAGAAGGGGGTGGACGTGACCCTGCCGGCGACGGCGGATCCCGAGAAGATGGTCGAAAACGAGAAGCAGCTCGAGGTCTCCGTCAAGGCTGACGGCAACGTCTTCATCGGCCAGAACTGGATCACCGAGGAGAACCTCCCCTCGCAGTTGGAGGAGATCCACTCCAACAACCCGGACCGCCAGGTCGTGGTCAAGGCGGACAAGCGGTTGAAGTACAAGGAGGTCCGCAGAGTCATGCGGCTCCTCAACGAGGCCGGCTTCACCCGGGTCGGCCTGATCACCGAAAAGGAAGGCGAGGGGGCCTGACGGCCCACCGCCGGAGGTAACGCACATGGCGATGAACGTCGGAGCAAGCGGGGGCCCAAAGAGCGACATCAACATCACGCCGCTCGTGGACGTGGTGCTGGTGCTGCTGATCATCTTCATGGTGATCACGCCCATCGTGCAGATGGGCTACGCGGTGCAAGTCCCGCCCAAGGTGGAGACCTCCGTGCCCATGCCCCAGGATTCCAACCAGGTGATCGTCCGCCTCGACGCGGAAGGTCGGCCCTGGATCAACAAGCAGATGCTGAGCATGAGCGACTTCCCGGCCAAGCTCCGCGAGGTGCTCACGGGCCGCTCGTCCAAGGTGATCTTCTTTGCCGCGGACGGCGAGCTCGAGTACGACCGGGTGGCCCAGTTCATGGACGTCTGCCGTGACAACGGCGCCCAGAACCTCGGCATCGTGTTCGAGGACATGCGGGGCGGCCCTGCCGCCGCCTCGGCCCTGGGTACCGGAGCCTCGGGTACGGACCAGTAGGACGGATAGCGCAGGACAAAAAAGCCGGGCCGGCCTATGCCGGGCCGGCTTTTTTGTTTAAAGTTCCAATCCAGCCCTCTATGTAGGGGCGGGGCTTGCCCCC
>JBJMGZ010000011.1:0-9487 GCA_045807605.1 Thermoanaerobaculia bacterium
GCCCGTGGCGGCGTTGCGCACCAGCACCCGCACCGCCCAGCTCCCGGGCGGCAGGTCCAGGTGGCCGAAGAACTTGAGGCCGCTCTGCTCCAGCGCCGCGCCGACCTTGAGCAGCTCCAGGCCCACGGTCTGGGAGAAGAAGTCCCGGGCCTGGCCCTTGGCGTCGAAGGCGTAGGCGTAGATCTCCACCGGCACGGTCCACCCTTGCGTCCCGGCCTTGAGCGACCGGCCGTCCACCTCGATGACCACCGGCACGTAGGCCTCGGGGCCGCCGGTGGGGAACGGCGCGGCCAGCACGGAGGTGGCGATCCTGCCGATACCGCCGGCCGCCTCCCCCTCGCCCATCAGGCTGCGGGCGTTCTGGAGCAGCTTCTCCGTGGGGCTCTGCTGGCCGAACGGACGCGGCGCGTAGTAGCCGGAGCGGTGGACGACGCGCGTGCCCCGCGGGTCCTTCTTCAAGCTCACGCGGATCTCGTGGTAGGCGCCGTCGCGCGCGAGCCCCTCGGGCTGGACGGTCAGGACGTAGGTGACGCTGGTGCGCCGCAGCATCTGCTCCATCGCCGCCGACAGGTCGTTGTAGTTCTCGAACAGCTCGCCGCCGGTGCTCTCGGCGAGCAGAAAGAGGCTGTCCCGGCCTCCCGCCCACTGCATCGTGGGGCCGGCGCCCTCGCGCAGGCCGCCGACGTCCACCGCCTGGATCACGCAGTCGGCGCGGCGGAGCTCCTCCAGCATGGTCTCCAGGTCGTTCATGGTCTTGGTGTCGCCGAACCGCTTGGTCGAGTCGATGCCCCAGGCCGAGGCTCCCTTGGTGGTGATGAACGAGTCCCGGAGCTGCTGGTCCACGTCGGCGGTGCCGGTGAAGACGGCGGCGTCGAAACCTTCGGAGAAGAGGACCACGTACTTGCGGCCATAGAGGCCGCCGACCGTTTTCGCGAGGTCTTCGAAGGCGCGGGCCATGGCGGTGACGGCCCGCTGCTGGGCGGTGCGCTCGGCCCGCTGGATCTGCGCGCCGGTGCCCTCGGTGAAGGGGGGTTCGCCCCCCCTGGACGCACCCTTGAGCTCCTGGATGGCATCCCGGCGCTCCTCCGGCGTCGTCGCGCCCTTGATGTCGGCCATGATGTCGGCAAGATCGCGCTGCGGAGGGCTGTACCCCTCGCCCGCCCCGTCGCCGAGCACCAGCCGCAACGGGTCGGCCGCGCGGTTGAACATCTCCGGCTTGCCCAGCGCGTCCAGGGCCTGGACGACCTGCGCGCGGTCCGTGGTGAAGCCGAGCAGGAGCTGCGGTCCGCTGGAGGGGAGGTACGCCGCCACGGCCACGAGGTCCGACGGATGGAGCCCGGCGAGCAGGTCCCGGGCCGCGCCCTGCGCCTTCGCCACGCCCTTGGGCGAGGAGAAGCCCATGTCGAAGAGCAGCAGGAAGTGGCGCCGGGCCGCGATCGCCTGCGGCGACTTCCAGGCCTCGTCGCCGGCCGGGAGCGCGTTGAGGTCCAGGGCTTCGAAGCCGGTCACGGGCAGCTTGCGCTTGCCCTCCCAGATCTCGAAGTCCGCGGCGGTGAGCCCGCGCACCGGCTCGCCGTCCCGGAGCACCTGCACCGGGATCTCGACGGCGACGACGTCCGTGGACTCGGAGTAGGTCTGGGCTACGGCGACTACCGGAACCCCGAACACACCGGGCGCCAGGACGAGGAGCAGAAGACCGCGAGCATGGCGCATCAGAGCCCTCCTGCCATCAGGAACGACGCCACGCTGCTCTCCTTCTCGCCGGCCGGGCCGGTGAGGGTGACCGTCAGCAGGTACTCGCCCGGCGCGAGCCCGGCGGGGGGCTCGAACACGGCGCTCAGGCTCTCGGCACCCCCGGCGGTCCCCTCATGACGCTGGACGATCCGGATGCGGCCGGTGCCGGCGTCCTGGCCCTCCGCCGTACGGACCCGCGCCTCCGCCTGCAGCTCGCCCGGCGGGAGATGATAGGCCACCAGCGAGAGCGGCGCCTCCTCGCCCGGGATCAGCTTCGGCAGCGACGCCGGGATGTACGGCTGCTCGCCGATCATGAACGGGTAGGCCACCTGCGCTCCCGGCTGGGCCTCGCGGACGGTGAGCCACTTGCCCGCGGGCTCCGGGAAGAAGGCGGGCAGGAGCGCGGACTTGCCGGGCTCCGGCACCTGGACCGTCACCGACTTGATTCCGGCCGCGCCCGTGGCGGCGTTGCGCACCAGCACCCGCACCGCCCAGCTCCCGGGCGGCAGGTCCAGGTGGCCGAAGAACTTGAGACCGCTCTGCTCCAGCGCCGCGCCGACCTTGAGCAGCTCCAGGCCCACGGTCTGGGAAAAGAAGTCCCGGGCCTGGCCCTTGGCGTCGAAGGCGTAGGCGTAGATCTCCACCGGCACGGTCCATCCTTGCGTCCCGGCCTTGAGCGACCGGCCGTCCACCTCGATGACCACCGGCACGTAGGCCTCGGGGCCGCCCGTCGGGAACGGCGCGGCCAGCACGGAGGTGGCGATCGTGCCTGCGGCTCCATCGATCAGGCTGCGGGCGTTCTGGAGCAGCTTCTCCGTGGGGCTCTGCTCGCCGAACGGACGCGGCGCGTAGTAGCCGGAGCGGTGGACGACGCGCGTGCCCCGCGGGTCCTTCTTCAAGCTCACGCGGATCTCGTGGTAGGCACCGTCGCGCCGCAGCCCCTCGGGCTGCACGGTCAGGACGTAGGTGACGCTCGTGCGCTCGAGCATCTGCTTCATGGCGTCGGACAGGTCGTTGTAGTTCTCGAACAGCTCGCCGCCCGTGCTCTCGGCCAGGAAGAACAGACTGTCGCGGCCGCCCGCCAACTCCAGGCCGGGACCGGCGCCCATGCGCAGGCCGCCCACGTCCACGGCCTGGATCACGCAGTCGGCGCGGCGGAACTCCTCCAGCATGGCCTCCAGGTCGTTCGTGGTCTTGGTGTCGCCGAACCGCTTCGTCGAGTCCACGGCCCAGGCCGAGGCCCCCTTCATCGTGAGGAACGCCGCCCGGTGCTGCTCGCCCACGTCGGCCGTTCCCGCGAAGACCGAGGAGTCGAAGCCTTCGGAGAAGAGGACCACGTACTTGCGGCCGTAGAGGCTGCCGACGGTCTTCGCGAGGTCCTCGAACGCGCGCGCCATGGCGGTGACGGCCCGTTCCCGGTTGATGCGCTCCGCCCTCTCGATCTTGTCCTCGGTGCTCTCGAGGAAGCGGGGGCCGACCGCCCCGCCCTCGCCCGCCTTCGAGGCGTCCTTGAGCTCCTGGATGAGCTCGTGGCGGTCGGCCGGGTCCGTGGCGTTCTGGATGTCGGCGATGATCTCGGACGGGTCGCGCGGCATGTCGCCGCCGTACCCCCCGCCCCCGTTGGTGGCGCGCACCAGTTGCAGGGGGTCGGCCGCGCCGTTGAACATCTCCGGCCTGCCCAGCGCGTCGAGGGCCTGGGCGACCTGCGCGCGGTCGGTGGTGAAGCCGAGCAGGAGCTGCGGCCCGGAGGAGGGGACGTACACGGCCACGGCCACCAGGTCCGACGGGTGGAGCCCGGCGAGCAGGTCGCGCGCCGCGCCCTGGGCCTTCACGATCCCCCTGGGCGAGGAGAAGCCCATGTCGAAGAGCAGCAGGAAGTGGCGCCGGGCCGCGATCGCCTGCGGCGACTTCCAGGCCTCGTCGCCGGCCGGCAGCGCGTTCAGATCCAGGGCCTCGAAGCCGGTGACGGGCAGCTTGCGCTTGCCCTCCCAGACCTCGAAGTCCGCGGCGGTGAGCCCGCGCACCGGCTCGCCGTCCCGGAGCACCTGCACCGGGATCTCGACGGCGACGATGTCGGCCGTGTCCGAGAACTGTTGCGAGGTTTGATCCGCGGCGGCGGGCAAAACGGCCGCCAGCAAGGCAGAGACGACAAAGAGAGAGACACGCACAGGACACCTCCTGGCTGAAGAGCCCCCCTTTGTCTCTTCCCTCGGAATCCCCCGGATCGACTTCAGACCCCTAGTCTAACCGCTGGAGCGCGTTCCCGCACCCCCCTTGACCAGGAAAGGGGTGACGCTGGTCTCGGCGCCGCCGCTCGGATCGACCAGGGTGATCATCAGGAGGTACTCGCCCGGCTTGAGGCGCGGCGCCTTGAAGGCGGCCATGACCCGGTCGGCGCCGTCGGCGCCGCGGCTGTAGCGCTGGACCAGCCGCACCTCGCCGTCGCCCGCCTCCAGCCCCTCCGCGGTGAGGACCTTCGCCTCGGCCCGGAGCTCGCCGTCCCGGAGGTGATAGCCCACCAGGGAGAGCCGGGTCTCCTCGCCGGGGCCGAAGGCCGGCAGCGACGCCGGGATGTAGGGCTCCTCCCCGGCCATGAAGGGATAGGCCACCTGCCGGTCCCCCTCCTTGACCGCCTCGCGCACGATCAGCCACTTGCCCGCGGGCTCGGGGAAGAAGGCCGGCAGCAGCACGGGATCGGCGGCGGTGAAGGCGGGCACGTGGACCGTGGCCACCTTCAGCCCGGCGGTGCCGGTCGCGCCGTTGCGCACCAGGACGCGCACCGAGTAGTCGCCCGGCACGAGGTCCAGATGGCCGAAGAACTTGAGGCCGCTCTGGCGCAGCGCCGGCTCCACTTTCCCCAGATCCAGGCCCAGGCTCTGGGTGACGTAGTCGACCACGGCGCCGTTCTGGTCCAAGGCATAGACGTAGATCTCGGCGGGGAGGGGCTTGCCCGCCGGATGGCCGGCGAGGAGGGCCGGACCGTCCACTTCGACCAGCACCGGCACGTACGCCTCGGGAGTGCCGGTGGGGAACGGCGCGGCGAGCACCGAGGTCGGGATGGCGCCGTTCTCCTCGCCGCCGATCACCTGCTGGGCGGTCTGGAGCATGCGCTCGGTGGCGCTCTGCTCGCCGAACGGGCGCGGCGCGTAGTAGCCCGGGCGGTGGACCACCCGGGTGCCCTTGGCCGCGTCCTTCACCTCGACGCGCAGCCGGTGGTAGGAGCCGTCCCGCGCCAGCCCCTCCGGCTGGAAGGCGAGGACGTAGGTGACGCTCGTGCGCTTGAGCATCTGGCCCATGGCGGCCGAGAGGTCGTTGAAGTTCTCGTACAGCTCGCCGCCGGTGCCGTCGGCGATCAGGAACAGGCTGTCCCGGCCGCCCACCCACTGCGTCTCGGCGCCGCCGCGCTCGCGCAGGCCGCCGATGTCCACGGTCTGGACCACGCAGTCGGCGCGGCGGAACTCTTCCAGCATCTTCTCCAGGTCGGTGGCGGTCTTCGTGCTGCCGTAGCGCTCCTCGGAGTCGACGCCCCAGATCCTGCCGGCGGCCGCATCGGCCGCCATGTTGAGCTGATCGTCCACGTTGGCGCTGCCCTGGTAGACGGAGCTGTCGAAGCCCTCGGAGAAGAGGACCACGTACTTGCGGCCGTAGAGGCCGCCCATGGTCTTGGCGAGATCCGCGAAGGCGCGCGTGAGGGCGGTGACGGCCCGCTGCTGCTTGGTGCGCTCCAGGCGCTTGGTCTCGTTCACGACCTGCGGATTGACCGTGGCCGTCGGATCCTCGAACGCCGCCGCGATGTTGTCCTTCTTGTCGCTGGAGGCCTGCGTCTGGCTGCCGCCGCCGCCCTGGCTCATGCCGCCGCCGGCCCCGCTGCCGAGCACGAGCCGCAGCGGGTCGGGCACGCGGTCGAACATCTGCGGCTTGCCCAGCATGTCGAGGGCGTTGCCGATCTGCACCTTGTCGCCGGTGAAGCCGAGCAGCAGCTCGGGTCCCTTGGAGGGGGTGTAGGAGGCGACCGCCACGAGGTCGACGGGGTGGAGCCCCGCGACGAGGTCGCGGGCCGCCTTCTGCGCCTGGGCGATGGCCTTGGGCGAGGAGAACGCCAGGTCGAAGAAGAGCAGGAAGTGGCGCCGCGCCGCGACCGGCCGCGCCGGCTTCGGCCCCTTCTGCGCCGCCGGGGCCGGCGCCTCGCTCTCGGTCAGGTCGAGGACCTCGAAGCCGGTGACGGGGAGCTTCTTGCGCCCCTCCCAGACCTCGAAGTCCTGCGCGGTGAGGCCGCGCACCGGCTCGCCGTCGCGCAGCACCTGCACCGGCACCTCGACCACGACCACGTCGGTGGCCTCGGAGAACTTCTGCTGGGCCTGAACGGATCCGGCCAGCGCCAGGGCGAGGGCCAGGATGAAAGGCAGCGTCCGTTTCATGGGGGTACCTCCTCTACTTCCTGCCGATCACGAAGGGTGTCGTGCTGGTCCCCAGGGTGCCCCCGGCGCCGGTCAGCGTGACCCGCAGGAGGTACTCCCCCGGCTCCAGCTTCAGCGGCCGGAAGGTCCCCTTCAGGCGGTCGGGCGTGCCGCGCTCGCGCTCCAGCACCTGGATGTCCGCGGGACCGATCTCGCGGCCGTCGGCCGACAGCACCTGGGAGCGGACCTCGACCTCGCCGCCGCCGAGGTTGTAGCCGACCAGGGAGACCGCGGACGGCTCTCCCAGCGGGAGGACCGGCCTGGAGGCCGGGATGTAGGGCTGGTCCTTCTGCATGAACGGGTATGGCGGCATCTTCTCGCCGGCGGGCACGGCCTCGCGGGCCATGAGCCAGCGCCCCGGCGCCTCGGGGAAGAAGGGCGGCAGCAGCACCGGCGACGCCTGCGAGGCGTCCGGCACCTCCAAGGCAGTCACCCGGAGGCCGTAGGTGCCGGTCGCGCCGTTGCGCACCAGCACCCGCAGCGAGTAGCTGCCGGGCGGCAGGTCCAGGTGGCCGAAGAACTTGAGGCCGCTCTGCCGGAGCACGGGCTCCACCTTGGCGAGGTCGAGCCCCAGCGTCTGGGTCAGGTAGTCGGGGATGGCGCCCGCGGCGTCGAAGGCGTAGACGTAGATCTCGGCCGGCAGGGTGCCGGGGGCCGTCCCCGCGACGAGCGAGGGGCCATCCACCTCGATCACCACCGGCACGTAAGAGGTATCGGAGCCGGCGAGCCGGAACGGCGCGGCCAGCACCGACACGCCGAGCGGGCCGGCCTCCTCGCCGCTCATCACCCGGCTGCTCGCCTCCAGCAGGCGTTCGAACGGGTTGCGCTCGGCGTACGGCCGCGGCGCGTAGTAGCCGGGCCGGTGGACCACCTTCCCCCCCTTGGGGTCCTTCAGCTCGACGCGCAGCTTGTGGTACGCGCCGTCGATCTTGAGCTTCTCGGGCTGGAAGGCCAGGACGTAGGTGACGCTGGTCTTCTTGAGCACCTTGTCCATGGCGGCGGACAGGTCGTTCAGGTTCTCGTAGAGCTCGCCGCCGGTGCCGTGCGCCATCTGGAGCAGGCTGTCCTTGCCGCCGGTGCGGCGGTTGCCGAGCTCGGTATCGGCGCTGGCGCGCAGGCCGCCGATGTCCACGGCCTGGACGACGCAGTCGGCGCGCCGCAGCTCCTCCAGCATGCGCTCCACGTCGTTCATGGTCTTGGTGCTGCCGTAGCGCTCCTCGGAGCTCACGTTCCAGAACTCGCCCGACGCCGCGGCCGCGGCCATCTCGTCCTGCTGGGCCGCGTCGGAGGTGCCCTGGAGCAGGCGGCTGTCGTACCCCTCGGAGAGGTAGACCACGTGCTTGCGCCCCTGCACGCCCCCCATGACCTTGGCCAGGTCGGCGAAGGAGCGGGTCAGGGCGGTCACCTCCCGCTTCTGCGACTCCAGGTCCGACTTGCCCATGCTGTCGTTGAGCTTGTCGTTGTAGGAGAGGATCGGGTCCTGCGGGCTGGTCGTGGCGTACCCCTGCGCCTCGGAGGCCATGGCCGTGTCCGGCGACGCCGCCTGGCGCTCCCGGCCGTTCGTCCCCGACCGCCTGAGGACGAGCCGCAGCGGGTCGTTGCCCTTCTCGTCATTGGCGGTGAGGGCGGTGAGGCTCTCCAGGGCGGTGTCGACCTGGCGGCGGTCCGAGGTGAAGCCGAGCACCAGCTTGGGCCCGGTGGCGGCGTGATAGGCGGCCACGGCCACGAGGTCGGCCGAGTGGAGGCCGAGCACCAGCTTGCGGGCGGCCTCGCGGCCGCGGGCGATCGACTGCGGATCGGAGAAGGAGAAGTCGAAGAGGAGGAGGAAGTGGCGCCGGGCCGAGGCGGGCACGGCCGCGGCCCTGGCGGCCGTGGCCGGGGCCTCGAGGTCCACCACCTCGAAGCCGGTGATCGGCATCTTCCTGCGCCCCTCGTAGACCTCGAAGTCGGCGGCGGTGAGGCCGCGCACCGGCTCGCCGTCGCGCAGCACCTGCACCGGGACCTCCACCGCCACCACCTCGGTGGTCTCGGCGAACCCCCGGTCCTGCGCCCGGGCCTGCGGGCCAAGGAGGGCGAGGCCCAGGATGCAGATGGCGAGCTTCCGACTCATCGAGCGCCTCCTACTTTCCGGACCGGGCCGCGGCCGCTCCCCCCTTGACCTCGAAGCGCGCGGAGCTGGTGTCCGCCTGGCCGCCGGCCGACAGGGTCACCCGCAGCGTGTACTCGCCGGGCTGCAGGTTGGGGGCCGTGAACGTGGCCGCCAGCCGGTCCGGTCCGGCCGCGCCGCCGCTCTCCCGCCCCAGCACCTGGATCTGGCCGGGCGCGACCTCCTTGCCGTCCGCGCCGAAGACCTGCGCCCGCACCTGCACCTCGCCGCTGCCCAGGTTGTAGCCGACCAGCGAGACCGCGGCCGCCTGGCCGGGGCCGATCACCGGCTTGGACGACGGGATGAACGGCTGGTCCTTGAGCATGAACGGATACGGCACGTCCTTCTTCTCGCCCCGCGGCTGCTCGCGCACCATCAGCCAGCGGCCGGGCGCCTCCGGGAAGAACGGGGGCAGCAGCACCGGCGCCTGGGCGAAGGCCGGCACCTCCAGGGGCACGACCCGCAGACCGTGCGCTCCCGTGAGGCCGTTGCGCACCAGCACCCGCACCGCGTACTTGCCCGGCGGCAGGTCGAGGTGGCCGAAGAACTTGAGGCCGCTCTGCTGCAGAGTCCCCTGGACCTTGCCGAGGTCGAGGCCCATCGTCTGGGTCAGGTAGTCCTGGACGTTGCCGGCCTCGTCCATGGCGTAGACGAAGACCTCGGCCGGCAGGGTCGGACCCTGCTTGCCCGCGAGCAGGGCGGGACCGTCGACCTCGACCACCACCGGGACGTAGGCGAAGTCGCCGGCGCTGCGGAACGGGGCGGTCATGACCGACATGCCGATCGGGCCGGAGTCCTCGGCGCCCATGACCTGGCTGGCCGTGGAGAAGAGGCGCTCCATCGGGTTCTGCTGGGCGAGGGCCTGGGGCGCATAGTAGCCCGGACGGTGGACCACCCGCCCGTTCTTGCCGCCCTTCAGATCGACCTTCAGCTTGTGGTAGGCGCCGTCCTTCTTGACCGACTCCGGCTGCACGGCCAGCACGTAGGTGACGCTGGTCCGCTTCAGCATCTTGTCCATCGCCGTGGACAGGTCGTTGAAGTTCTCGTAGATCTCGCCGCCGGTGCCGCGGGCCATCTGGATCAGGGCGTCCTTGCCGCGCGGGTTGCTGCGGTCGCCCGCATCGCGCAGGCCGCCGATGTCCACGGCCTG
>JBJMGZ010000012.1:0-4840 GCA_045807605.1 Thermoanaerobaculia bacterium
GCAGGCCCAGCGGCAGGCCGGCCAGCAGGATCGCTTCAACCTTGCCGTCCCGCACGAGGTGAGGGTAGGGCAGCCCCGATCTCGACAGCGTCAGGGTGCGGTCCGCGCTGTCCACCACTCCGAACACCATGGCGAGGAAGCGGCGGTCGACGCGCACGTGCCGGAGCTTGCAGTTGAGAGCCTCCAGGACCTGCGACGGCCGGAACTCGCCCTGCGCCGCGTACTCGCGCAGGAGGCCGATGGCGAAGGAGCCGTAGAGCGCCGCCGGCAGCGCCTTGCCCGCCACGTCCCCCACCGCCACGGCCAGCCGGCCCTCCCCGTAAGGCAGGAAATCGTAGAAATCGCCGCCCAGGTCCCGGGCCGGCTCGTAGGCCACTCCGATCTGGAAGCCGGGCAGCCATGGCGTGGCTTGCGGCAGCAACGCCTGCTGGATGCGCTGCGCCATGGTCACGTCGTCCTGGAGCCGCTTCTCGTCCTGCCGCACCTGCTCGTAGAGGCGCGCGTTCTCGAGCGCGATGGACAGCGACGCGGCCAGCGTCGAGAGGAGCTGCTCGTGCCTCGAGGTGAAGGCGTCGTACTCCAGGCTCTCCAGGTCGAGAACGCCGAGGAGACGGTCCTTGAACACGAGCGGCACCACCAGCTCCGAGCGCACGTCGATGCCCGGTACACAGCGCCGGTAGCGCGGGTCAAGATGGACGTTCGGCACGCGCAGCGACTGGCGCAGCGCCGCGGCCGTGCCGGTCAGGCCGACGCCCAGCGCGCTGGGCACCATCCCGGACACGTCTCGGCCATCCTTGGTGAATGCGATCCACGGCTCCAGGATCTGCCGGTCGTCGTTCCAGAGCATCACGCTGAAGACGTCGTAGTCGATGAGCCGCCGGACCAGCTCGGCCACCCGCTCCAGGAGCTGGCGGCGGTCGAGGATCGAGCTCACCTCGCGGCTGACCTCGTGCAGCAGCGAGAGCGTCCGCGCCTGCTCCCGCATGTTCTGGTAGAGCTGCGCGGTCTCGATGGCGCTCGCCAGGAACCCGGCGAGCGACGTCATCAGGGTCTCGTGCTCCTCGGTGAAGTGATGCGGCTCGAAGCTGCCGATGTCGAGCACGCCGACGGTGCGGTCCTTGGTCGCGAGCGGCACCACGAGCTCCGAGCGCGTGCGGTCCACGGCCCGGATGTAGCGCTTGTCCTCCAGGACGTCGCCCACGCGCACCGTCCGCCCCATCTTGGCCACGGTCCCGACCAGCCCCTGCCCCATGCCGAAGCGCCAGTGCTCCGCCACCTCGGGCGGCACTCCCGCCGCCAGCTCGTAGCGCAGCTCGCGGCCGAGGTCGTCGAGCAGCAGCACACAGAAGTAATCGTGACCCAGCACGGCGTGCAGGAGGTCCGCCATCCGGGCCAGCCCGGTGCGCAGGTCGGACGCGCCGTTGAGCTCCTGGATCGCCGCCAGAAGGCAGGAGGTCATGTCCCCCGGCAGGTAGGGGCACGGGGACGGTGTCGCCTCGATCTGTTCCATGGGAGCCTCGTGCCGACTTTACCAGATCCTTCGGCATAGAATGGAGGCATGAGCCCTGCGAAAAGCACGTTCCCCGCCCTCACGCTGGCCCTGCTCCTGGCCGCCTGCGGCGGCGGCTCCAAAGTGCCCGAGGGAGCCTCGTTCGATCCGGCGACGCTCAACGCCTGCGAGCTGTTCACCGTGCGCGACGCCCTGCAGTTCAACGGCGGCAAGCCCGTGGCGCCCAGGAGCAGCACGTTCGACGACGCCTCCGTCAGCACGAACCCGCTGACCTGCTCCTTCAACACCGCGGTCGCGACCCCCGACCAGCCGCAGGTGCTGGGGCTGGAGATCAAAGCGGCGCGCTCGCCCGAGGCCGCGGCCCGCAACCTGGAGAGCAGCCGCTCGATGCTGAAGCGCCTGGCCGGCGGCGAGATCCAGGAGGTCCCCGGCCTGGGCGAGAAGGCCATGTTCCTCGGCGGCTCGCTCCATCAGCTCCACGTGCTCAAGGGAAACCTGGTGCTCGTGGTCACCGCGCAGACCGACAACCAGCCCAAGTCGCTCTACGTCGCCAAGCTGATCGCGCAGCGGGTGCTGCAGCGGCTGGAAGGGGCCCCGGGCGCCCAGGGCGCGCCGGTGAGGGCTCAGCCGGCTCAGCCTCCTTCCTGACCCTGCTCCTCCCGCCCCCGGGTCATCAGATAGTCCAGGGCGATGGCCACCCCCTTGCGCAGCGGCAGCGAGAGCCCGATCACCAGCACCGCGGCCACCATCACCAGGAGCTGCCCGATCCAGAGCACCCGCGGCCGGAGCAGGAACAGGATCACCACGATCGTCCCGGTCAGCCCGGCCGTGCTCATGTACATGAAGAACCAGGTGTCGCCGCTGCGCGCCTCGATCTCCAGGCCGCAGGCGGCGCAGCGCTCGTAGAGGCGGTTCCAGCCCTGGAACAGCGGCGCCCGGCCGCAGCGCGGGCAGCGGCCGCGCATGCCGCGCATCAGGGCGGTCCGGAAGCTCGGTCTCTCTGGTACATCGTCCAGCCTCTCCACGGGCGAAGCATAGCGCGTGGACAGGATGTAACCGTTCTCATAAACTCCGCGCACCATGAGCGAGGCTCGGTTTCCGGAGGGATTCCTGTGGGGCGCGGCGACCTCTGCCTACCAGGTCGAGGGCTCGCCCCTCGCGGACGGCGCCGGTCCCAGCATCTGGCAGCGGTTCACCCATTCGCCGGGCCTGGTCGAGAACGACGAGACCGGCGACGTGGCCTGCGATCACTACCGCCGCTACGAGGAAGACGTCCGGCTGATGCGCGGGCTCGGCCTGAACGCCTACCGCTTCAGCGTCTCCTGGAGCCGCATCCTGCCCGACGGCAGAGGCCGGATCAACGAGCGCGGGCTCGACTTCTATCGCCGCCTGGTCGACGCCCTCCTGGCCCACGGCATCCAGCCCGCGGTCACGCTCTACCACTGGGACCTGCCCGCGGCGCTCGACGACCGCGGCGGTTGGCTGAACCCGGACATCGCGAGCTGGTTCGCCGACTACGCCAAGGTGATGTTCGAGGCGCTCGACGACCGGGTGGAGATGTGGGCCACGCTCAACGAGCCCTGGGTGGTCACCGACGGCGGCTATCTCCACGGCAAGCTCGCACCCGGGCACAGGAACCTCTTCGAAGCTCCGCTCGCCACGCACAACCTGCTGCGCGCCCACGCCTCCGCGGTGCAGGCCTACCGCGCCGGGGGGAAGCACCGGATCGGGATCGTCGTCAACATCGAGCCCAAGGACCCCGCGTCCGACCGTCCCGAGGACCTGGCGGCCACGGCCCGCGCCGACGCCTACATGAACCGGCAATATCTCGACCCGGTGATCCACGGCCGCTATCCGGAAGAGTTGCGGGAGATCTTCGGCGAGGCCTGGCCCGACTTCCCTGCCGCGCACCTGGACCACATCCGCCAGCCCATCGATTTCCTGGGCGTCAACTACTACACCCGGAGCGTCACCTGCGACGATCCGCGCGCCCTGCCTGTCCGCGCCGGCCGCGTGCGCCAGCCGCGCCACGCCTACACGGAGACGGACTGGGAGGTCTATCCGCCCGGCCTCACCAACATGCTGGTCTGGATCCGGGAGCGCTACGGCGACCTGCCGCTCTACGTCACCGAGAACGGCGCGGCCTTCTACGATCCGCCGGCGGTCGCAGGCGACGAGCTGTCCGACCCGCTGCGCGTGGACTACCTGCGGACCCACCTGCTGGCCGTCCACGAGGCGATGAAACAGGGCGTCGATCTGCGCGGCTACTTCGCCTGGTCGCTGCTCGACAACTTCGAGTGGAGCCTCGGCTATTCAAAGCGCTTCGGCATCGTGCACGTGGACTTCGAGACCCAGCGCCGCACGCCCAAGGCGAGCGCCCGGCTCTACTCCGAAGTGATCCGCACGCGCGGCGCCTGCCTCTGACCTACTCCGACAGCTCCTCGCCCAGGGCGCCCATCATGGCGTCGATGTTGAAGTAGACCTCCCGCGTGGCCTTGGTCTCCGGGTTGATCCCTCGGATCAGGTCGTACGAGTGGCCCGCGTCGTCGTTCAGCAGGCTCTGGCCCGCCACCTGGAAGCCGAGGTGCGCCATCAGGGCGTACTCCTCCGAGATCGCGATCACCACGTACGCGGTCGCGGGCGTCTTGCCGTCGCCGGACTTGAGAATGGAATCGAAGACGCCCTGGAGCACGTACTGGTGGTGTGCCGCGGCGGCCTTGTCCCCGCGCTTCTCGGCGATCCTCGCCGCGGCGGTGTGCGCCTCCATGTCGAGGTAGCTCACGGCGAGGATCTGCTTGGTCAGGAGCTGCGCCCCCTCCACGTTCCCATTGCCCAGGAGCGCGAGCGGATGGTCCTCCACGTCGGCGCCGTAGGGCTTGTAGCTGTCTACCCGGGTCTGGAGCTGGCGCAGCCGCGCGAAGTCCACGGAGGCGTCGGACTTCTTGACCTTTTCCAGCAGCGCTTCGTACTCCTGCTGCGGAGTGGCGGCGGGCGCCGGGGCCGGTTGTGCGAGGACCTGGGACGCCAGCAGCACGGCGGCGATCAAAACGAGAATCGATTTCGAGGACATGGTCGGCTCCTTCGATAGGATCATGCCCTCTTAGACACGGCAGGAGACCGGAAGGTTCCTGGAGGCTCGGCACATGAACGTCGGCGCTCTCGACATCGCGATCCTCGTGGCCTACATGGCGGGCATGGTCGCGCTCGGCTCCTGGCTCGGCCGGGGCGCGCGCGACGTGGCCGAGTACGCGGTCGGGAGCCGCGACCTGCCCTGGTGGCTGATCCTCTTCTCGATCATCGCGACCGAGACCAGCGCCGTCACCTTCCTGA
>JBJMGZ010000013.1:0-4751 GCA_045807605.1 Thermoanaerobaculia bacterium
CGCCGGGCGATATGGCCGGTCGCGATGCCGCTCTGCAGGAGCTTGAGCGCCACCTCCTGGCGGAACTGGCCGTCGGCGCGCTCCGCGAGGTAGACGACCGACATGCCGCCGCGGCCGATCTCGCGCACGATGCGGTAGCGGCCGATCAGGGTGCCCGGCGGCACTGCGTCGGCTTCCGTCAGCTCGCTGCGGAAGTTGTCGCCGAAGGAGCCCTGCAGGGCGCCGCCGGACTTGAAGCCCGGGTCTTCGATCTCGACGGCGTTGAGCAGCCGCTCCACCAGGGCGCGGAGCTGCGCGTCGCCGGCGCAGGCGCGGTCGAGGAACGCGGCGCGCTGGGCCGGCGGGAGGTCGAGCGCCTCGTCGAAGATCCCGTCGGCGCGCTGCCAGAGGTCGTTGCTGGAGGCCAAGGGATCAGCTCCCGCGCTCATCAGGCGCGCAGCTCCTCCTGGAGCCAGGCCCGGGCCTTCATCCAGTCGCGCTGGGCGGTGCGCAGGGAGACGCCCAGGGCGGCCGCGGTCTCTTCCTCGGAGAGACCGGCGAAGAAGCGGCACTCCACGATGCGGGCGAGCCGCGGATTGTGCGCTTCCAGCCGCTCCAGGGCCTGGTCGAGCGACAGCAGGAAGTCCGCCTGGCCGTCGATGGCGATGTGCCCTTCCTCGATCGTGGTCTGGATGGCGTTGCCGCCGCGCTTGGCCGCGCCGCGCCGCCGGGCGTAGTCGATGACCACCTGGCGCATGGCGCGGGCCGCCACTCCGAGGAAGTGGGCGCGGCTCTGCCAGTCCACCCGGTTCTGGTCGACCATCTTCAGGTACGACTCGTGGACGAGCACCGTGGTGTCGAGGACCTTGTCCGGGTTGCCCACCTTGTTGAGCTGGCGGCGCGCCACCCGGCGCAGGTCGTCGTAGATCATGGGCAGCAGCAGGTCGAAAGCCTCGCGGTCGCCATGACCGTAGGCCACGAGCAGGGACGTCACGTCGGCAGGGATCTCCGGCAAGATTTCGTCTCCACGTTGGAGCGGACGGAAGCCCGCCCGGCCCGTGCATTGTACTGCCACACGGACGAACACGGACGCACACGGACCGTCACGGACCCGGGAGGGGGGCCTGTCCGTGATCGTCCGTGTTGGTCCGTGTTCGTCCGTGTCCGGGGGCGGGCCCCCCTACCCCGGCAGCTCCAGCGCCATCCGGTAGGCGGTCACGTCGTGGGCGGGGTCGTTCATGACTCCGGCGGTGCCGGCGAAGAGGAGCTTGAAAAGCCTCCAGGTCTCCTCGCTGGAGCGGCTCACCACCTCGTCCCGGTTCTCGATCCAGCGGGTATGGCCGTTCTTGGCCCAGAGATGGTAGTTGCGGCGGTCGTCCCAGACGCCGACCACGTGCGCGCGGGCCTCGTCCGCGGCGGCGATCAGCTCGGGCATGTAGACCATGCGGAAGGTGCCCGGCCAGATGTGCTTGGTGATGAAGCTGGAGGTGCCGAACGGCACCTTGCCCGCGGCGAAGTCGAGGTAGACCCTGCCGCCCGGCTTGAGCAGCTCCTTGAGGCGCTTGAGCACCCAGGGGTAGTCGGAGAGGTCCTCGATCACCCCCATCATGGAGATGCCATCGAACTTGCGCTCCGGGCGGAAGGTGAAGAAGTCCTGGTAGAGCACCTCGGCGTTGAGCCCGCGGTCGCGGATGAGCTGCCCGGTGTAGCCGAGCTGGTCCTTGGAGAGCGTGATGCCGGTGACTTTCAGGCCGCGGTCCGAGCAGAAGTGGGTGAAGCCGCCCCAGCCGCAGCCCACCTCCAGCACGTGGTCTCCCTCTTGGACTCTCAGTGCGTCGAGCGCAAATTGGTACTTTTTGAGCGTGCTCTCCTCCAGGGTCTCCTCCCCGGTCTCGTAGATGCCGGGCGTGTAGGCGCGCCAGTCGCGGTCCAGGGCGTAGAGCTGGATGTTGCCGGAGTCGTAGTGCTTGGCGATCCAGGCGGGGTTCAGCTTGAGCCGTCCCAGGAGCAGCGGCTGCAGCCGCCGCCAGCTCTTGATCCAGAAGTTGTCGTCCGACAGCAGGCCGCGGAACCACATGGCCCGGATGACGTCGCCCTCGATCTCCAGGTCGCCGCGCACGTAGGCCTCGGCGATGGCGAGCTCGTTGAGGCTGCGCAAGGCTTTGACGCCGTTGCCGTTGCGGATGTGCAGCTCGAAGGCCGGCTCGCCCTGGCCGATCGGCTTGGCGCTGCCGTTCATGCGCAGCAGGAAGGGACAGGGAAGCATACCCTCAGAACCGGAAAACCGAGGGAACAACCGGTCGAGACCGTTCATCTCCACCTCAAACCTCCTTGGAACACAGACTTGATTCAGGTGCTGCGGCAAGGCTAGCACAGCGAACGGGCAGGACAATTTCTTATGGATGGCTAAAAACCTTGGCGAAGAGTGGGCGCGGGACTTAAGATATCCGCTCCCAACGGAACCAGCCCAGCGTGCAGCCCGAAAGGATAGGACCCTACCGCCTCGAAGAGCAGATCGGCTCGGGTGGCATGGGGGTCGTCTACCGCGCCTACGACGAGCGCCTGGACCGCTGGGTGGCGGTGAAGTTCATCCAGCCGGGCAAGCACGAGGACAAGATCGGCCGCGAGCGGCTGCGCCGGGAGGCGCGGGCGAGCGCCCGGCTGAGCCATCCCGCCATCGTCCGGATCTACGACATGGTCCAGACCGAGGAGGGGGACGGCATCGTCATGGAGCTGGTGGAGGGCAAGACTCTCGCGCAGCTCCTCCGCGACGGTCCCGTGGACCTGTCCCAGGGGCTCGCCCTGGCGCGCGAGATCGCCTCCGCCCTGGCCGAGGCCCATGCCCATGGCGTGGTCCATCGCGACCTGAAGACCGAGAACGTCATCGTCACGGCGAGCGGCCGGCCCAAGATCCTCGATTTCGGCCTGGCCAAGCGGGTGGAGCACGCCGAGGCCGAGGCCGCCCTGACGGTCGACGGCATGGTCCTGGGCACCTGCCGCTCCATGGCGCCGGAGCAGATCGAGGGCCGGCTCATCGATCCGCGCACCGACCTGTTCTCCTTCGGGACCCTGCTCTACGAGACGTTCACCGGCACCTCGCCGTTCTACGACAAGAGCGTCATCGAGACCCTGAAGCGGGTCTGCCTGCACCGCCAGCCGCCCGCCCGGGAGACCAATCCGCGCCTGCCCGAGGAGCTCTCCGGCCTGATCGACCAGCTGCTCCAGAAGGACCCGGGACTGCGCCCGCAGAACGCACAGTCGGTGCTCATGGCCCTGGAGCGGATCGGCATGCAGGGCGGGCAGCCGTCCGGGCCGATGCCCTTGCGCGCGCCGTCCGGGATCGCCTCCGGCCAGGGGACGAGCGGTGGTATTGCCGGCATGGGAGATATGCCGTCTTCCTACTCGGCGTCCCTGGACGGTCCGCCCACGACCGTGGCCACGCGGCGCTCCAGCGGCGAGCGCCGGCAGGTGACGGTGGTGCGCTGCGGCCTGGTCGGGCGCAACGGCCAGACCCTCGATCCCGAGGAGCTGCTGGAGCACATGCCCCGGCTCCAGGCGCTGGTGTCGGAGGTCGTGCAGCGCTTCGAAGGGAACCTTCAGACCGGGCTGGGCGGCGAGCTGCACGCCACGTTCGGCTACCCCCAGGCGCACGAGGACGACGCCCGCCGGGCCGTGCACACGGCGCTGGAGATCGCGGCGCGCACGGAGATCTCCGGGGCTCCGCCCGTCCGCATCGGCCTGCACACGGGCACGGTGGTGGTGGCGCGGGCGGCCGGCTCGTGGCGGGAGGAGCTGGCGCTGGGCGACCTCCCCAACATGGCCGGCACGGTGCAGGGCCTGGGCGGACCCGGGGCCGTGCTGGTCAGCCGCTCCACCTGGCGGCTGATCGAGCGTTACTTCGTGTGCGAAGAGGTGGAGCCCTCGCGGGCGTGGCGGGTGCTGCAGGCGCGGGACCTCCAGAGCGACCAGGATTCCACCACCGGCATCGTGCTGGTGCCGCTCGTGGCGCGCGGCCAGGAGCTGGAGCTGATGCTGGAGCGCTGGTCGATGGCCCGCGAGGGCAAGGGCCAGGTGGTGCTGCTCGCGGGCGAGGCGGGCATCGGCAAGTCGCGCCTGATCCGCGAGCTGCGGCGCCAGCTCGGCGAGGACAAGCCGGTGTGGATGGAGCTGCACGGCTCCCCCTACCACCGCAACAGCATCCTCTACCCGGTGATCGAGCTGCTGCGCCGCTGGCTGGACCTGAACCGGGAGAGCGGCGCGGTCGACGGGCTCACCCTGCTGGAGGAGACGCTGCGGCAGTATGGGCTGCCGGTCGAGGAGATGGCGCCGGTCCTCGCGGCGCTCCTCTCGGTGCCGCTCGACAGCCGCTACGAGCCGCTCAGCCTGAGCCCCGAGGGGCAGCGCAAGCGCACGCTCGAAGCCGTGCTCGCCGTGCTGCTGGAGATCGCCGAGCGCCGGCCCGTGGTGCTCGCGGTCGAGGACCTGCACTTCATCGATCCCTCCACCCTGGAGCTGCTCGGCCACATCCTGCAACAGGGAGCGTCGACCCGGATCTTCACGGTGATGACCTACCGGCCGGACTTCCAGCCGCCCTGGGGTCAGCGCTCCTACCTGACGCAGCTCAGCCTCGGCCCGCTCTCCGGCCGCCAGATCGAGCAGATGATCGAGCGCCTGGCCGACGGGCGCCGCCTGCCCGCCGCAGTGCTGGCCCAGATCGTCGAGAAGGCGGACGGAGTGCCGCTGGTGGTCGAGGAGATGGTCAAGATGGTGCT
>JBJMGZ010000014.1:0-5623 GCA_045807605.1 Thermoanaerobaculia bacterium
GGCAGATCGCGGTCTTTTTTCCCAACAGGTTCAGGGCATCGCCCAGGCCTACTGTGGTCGTGGTCTTGCCCTCGCCGGCCGGCGTGGGCGTCATGGCCGTGACCAGGATCAGCTTGCCCTCGGGTCGGCCGTCCAGGCCGGCGAGATAATCGAGTGAGATCTTGGCCTTGGTGTGGCCGTAGGGCTCGAGTTGCTCCTCGGGAATGCCAAGTTTTTCCGCCACGCCGGAGATGCGTTCGAGCCGGGCCTGTTGTGCGATTTCGATGTCCGATGCCATGTTGAGCTCCCTGTTTGCGCGCCGCACGAGCGCGCCGATAACTGCGAGATAGGAACGATTACCGGTCGGGAAGCACGATCCGGCGTCCGCCGAGAATCGTACCCGCGGGACGGCCCCGGAGCTTCCAGCCGTCGAAGGGGGTGTTGCGCGACTTGCTGCGGAACGACGCGGCGCGGATCGTCACCTCCTCGTCCGGATGAAAGAGGGTGACGTCCGCGGCGCTGCCGGGCTCGAGCGTGCCGCCGGGAAGGCCCAGGACGCGGGCCGGTCCGGTCGAGAGCAGCTCGACCAGGCGCTTCAGGCCGATGAGGCCGGGATGGACGAGGCGGTCCAGGCAGAGGGAGAGGGTGGTCTCCAGGCCCAGGATGCCGAACGGCGCGAGGTTGAACTCCACGTCCTTCTCGTCCGCATGGTGCGGCGCGTGATCGCTCGCGATGCAGTCGACCGTGCCGTCCGCAAGGCCATTCACCAGGGCGTCGCGGTCGCGCTCGGAGCGCAGCGGCGGCTTCATCTTGGTGTTGGTCGAGAAGCCGCTCTTCGCCACCTCCTCGTCGGTGAGGATCAGGTGGTGCGGCGCCACCTCGCAGGTGACCCGCAGGCCCTGCGCGCGGGCGCGGCGCACCATGTCCAGGGCGCGCGCGGTCGACAGATGGGCCACGTGATACCGCCCGCCCGTGTCCTCGGTCAGGATGATGTCGCGCGCGATCATCACGTCCTCGGCCGAGCCCGGGTTGCCGGGCAGGCCGAGCCGGGTGGACCACTCGCCCTCATGCATCACGCCCTTTCCAGTCAGGTTCAGATCCTCGGCGTGCTGGATGACCGCGACGTCGAAGTGCTGGGCATAGAGCAAGGCGCGGCGCATCAGCTCGGCGTTCATGACCGGCCGGCCGTCGTCCGACACGGCCACGGCACCCGCGCGGATCATCTCGCCAATCTCGGCCAGCTCCTCGCCCTTCTGCCCCTTGCTGATCGCGCCGATCGGATGCACCCGGGCGAAGCCGTGGCGCCGGGCTTCGAGGAGGATGTGCTCGGTCACCGAACGGGTGTCGTTGACCGGCTCGGTGTTGGCCATGCAGGCCACGCCCGTGAAGCCGCCGGCCGCCGCGGCCATCGTGCCGGTGCGCACCGTCTCCTTGTACTCCTGGCCCGGCTCGCGGAGATGGACGTGGATGTCGATCAGCCCGGGTGCGACGATCAGGCCCGCGGCGTCGATCACCTCGGCGTTCCCGGGCTTCTCGATGCGGCCGTCGATCTTCGCGACGGCGCCGTCCTCGATCAGGACGTCGAGCATCCCGTCGAGGTCCTGGCTCGGATCGATCACCCGGCCGCCCTGAATCAAAATCCGGCTCACACACCCTCCCGGTGGACCATCGAGCAGAGATAGAGGACGGCCATGCGGACCGAGACGCCGTGGGTGACCTGCTCCAGGATGACCGAGTAGGGTCCGTCGGCCAGCTCGCTCGCGATCTCGACGCCGCGGTTCATCGGCCCGGGGTGCATGATGATGACGTCCTCCTTCGCTCCCTCCAGCCGCTCGGTGGTGAGGCCGAAGAGCTCGAAGTACTCGCGGATCGAAGGGAACGCCAGCCTGCCCTGCCGCTCGAGCTGGATGCGCAGCATCATGATCACGTCCGCGTCGCGGATGGCTTCCTGGAGCGTGTGAGCGACCTCGACCCCCATCCTTTCGATCTCGGCCGGCATCATGGTGCGCGGGCCGCCGACGACCACGGTTGCTCCCATTTTCGTCAGCAGGTGGATGTTCGAGCGCACCACCCGGCTGTGCTCGATGTCGCCGATGATCGCGATGCGCAGGCCGGCGAGCCTCCCCTTGTGGCGGCGGATCGTGAAGGCGTCGAGGAGCGCCTGGGTGGGGTGCTCGTGGGCGCCGTCGCCGGCGTTGATGACGCCGGCCTTGAGCCGCTTCGAGAGCATGTGGGGCGTGCCCGGGTAGGCATGGCGGATGACCACGAGGTCGGGCGCCATGGCCTGCAGGTTCAGGGCGGTGTCGATCAGGCTCTCGCCCTTCTCCAGGGCGGAGCCCGAGGTCGAGAAATTCAGGTTGTCGGCGGACAGCCGCTTCTCGGCGATCTCGAAGCTGGAGCGCGTGCGGGTCGAGGCCTCGAAGAAGAGGTTCATGACCGTCTTGCCGCGCAGCGTCGGGACCTTCTTGATGGCGCGCTCGCCGACCTCGGCGAACGACTCGGCGGTGTCCAGGATCAGGGAGATCTCTTCGGGTGAAAGCTCGGCGATCCCCAGGAGGTCCTTGCGGTCCCACCGCACCTGCGGATCGGCCATCAGCGGTTCGGGCGCTCCAGGATGCGCACCTGCTCGGTGTCATCGGTGGCGTGGAAGGAGACCTCGATGACCTCGAACTGGGAGGTGGGGACCATCTTGCCCACGAAGTCGGCCTGGATGGGCAGCTCGCGGTGGCCGCGGTCGACGAGGACGGCGAGCTGGACGGCCTTGGGGCGTCCGAAGTCGATCAGCTCGTCCAGGGCGGCGCGCACGGTGCGGCCGGTGTAGAGCACGTCGTCGCAGAGCACCACCACGATGCCGTCGATGGGGATCGGCAGGTGGGTGCCCTTGACCTGGGGCTGGGCGGCGATGGTCGAGAGATCGTCGCGATAGAGGGTGATGTCGAGGGCGCCCAAGGCGACCTTCTGCCCCTCCATGCGCTCGATCTCTTCGGCGATGCGCTCGGCGAGCGGCACGCCGCGGGTGCGGATGCCGGCCAGCATCAGTCCGGCAACGCCGCCGTTGCGCTCGACGATCTCGACCGCCATCCGCCGAATGATCCGCGCCATCTCTCGGGCGTCGAGGATCGTGCTCTTCGGCGTCAGGTTCTTGTGCATGTGGTCAGGGGGTCTCCGGGTCCGGGGGATGGTATGGCCGGGAAGCCGGAGTTGTCAAATACAATGGCGCCCGATGCCCCGCAAGCGACCCGCCATCCCGGCTCCACCCGAGCCCCCCTTCTGGCAGCGGAACCGGCGGGAGCTGACGTTCCTCATCCTCTTCGCGGTGCTGCTCGGGGGGAGCTTCACGCTCGTGTCCCTGAACTGGGTCAACGACCACGTCATCGAGCCGTTCACCGGCGGGATCGCGCGCCTGAGCGGCGCGACGCTCGCCCTGCTGGGCCAGGACGTGCGCATGCAGGGGACGATCATCCGCGGCAGCCGGTTCGCCGTGAACATCCGCAACGGCTGCAACGGGGTCGAGGCCATGCTGATCTTCCTCGCGGCCGTGCTCGCCTTCCCCGCCCCATGGCGGGCTCGGCTCGTAGGGCTCGCGGTCGGCGCAGTCGCGATCCAGGCGGTCAACCTGGTGCGGGTCGTCGCCCTCTACCTGACCGGCGCCTACTTCCCCACCTGGTTCGACGCCTCGCACACGGTGATCTGGCAGACGCTGGTGATCCTGTTCAGCGTGCTGCTCTGGATCCTCTGGGCGAGCCGGCTGGGGTCTCCGGCGGGGTCGCGCGAGCCAGCCGTCCCATGAGCTGGGCCGGACGGCTGGTCCGCAATGTCCTGCTCTGGGTGATCCCGGCCTGGGCGATCTGGACCGTGCTCACCCCCGCCTACAACCGGTTCCTGGTGGTCGCGGCCGAGAACCTCCTGCAGATCTCGGAGAGCCCGAACGTGACCGACCTCTATCTGCAGGGCCGGCACGACGCCCTCGTCCACCGGCGCGACCTCCCGCCCGCGAAGAGCCTGGCCCATGCCTTCCGGGTGACCGACCTGCACTTCCACCTGGTGCTGCTGCTCGCGCTCTTCCTGGCCGTGCCCGGGGTCCCCTGGGGAAAGAAGCTGGAGAACCTGGGCTGGGCCGTGCTCGTGACGGTCTTCTTCGACCTCTTCCTCTGCTTCTTCGTGGTCAAGGCAGCCTATGCCACCCGTCTCGGCGCCTGGAGCCTCGCGCACTACGGTCCCTTCGCCCGCAACTTCTACGGCCTCGTCCGGCACCTGCTGGACCTGCCGTTCAAGCTCGGCCTGCCGCTGCTCCTTTGGGCGGGGTTCTACCTGGGCCGGATGATGGAGGAGATCGGGCCGGCCCGGACGCAACGCGCATGATGATTCATCTCCTCGACGGGACCTACGAGCTGTTCCGTCACTTCTACGGCCAACGCCGCTTCAACCAGGGCAAGGACGCGCCTTTCGGAGCGGTCGCCGGCGTGCTGCACACGGTGCTGGAGATGATCGAGAAGGGGGCGACGCACCTCGGCGTGGCGACCGACCACGTCATCGAGTCCTTCCGCAACGATCTCTGGCCCGGCTACAAGACCGGCGAAGGGATCGAGCCCGCGCTCCTCGCCCAGTTCCAGCCGCTCGAAGAGGCGCTCGCCGCGATGGGCGTCGTGGTCTGGCCGATGATCGAGCTGGAGGCGGACGATGCGCTCGCCTCCGCCGCCCGGATCGCCTCGGCCCAGGAGGGCGTGCAGAAGGTCTGCATCTGGACACCCGACAAGGATCTGGCCCAATGCGTCCGCGGCGACCGGGTGGTGCAGGTCGACCGCCGGGGGAACAGGATCTTCACCGAGGATGGAATCCGCGAGAAGTTCGGAGTCGCCCCTGTCCTGATTCCCGATTTCCTCGCCCTGGTCGGCGATGCCGCAGATGGCTATCCCGGCATTCCCGGCATCGGCCCCAAGACCGCGGCACGGCTCCTCGATCGTTACGGCCCCATCGAGAGCTTTCCCCATGACGTCCTGGTAGAGCATCGCGATCTGGCGCTGCGCTTCAAGGACCTGGCGACGCTCCGGGCCGACGCGCCCCTCTTCCGCGACGTGGACGAGCTGCGTTGGCGCGGCCCCACCCCGGCGTTCGCTGCCTGCGCGGAGCGTCTGAAAGACGCTCGCCTGCTGCAGCGCTGCCTCGGCGCCCCGGTGGTCTGACGAGACGGCTCCTCTTGAAGCATTACCAGGACGGCCTACGGCCTCTTTCTTGCGGCCTTCCGGGAAGCGGCCGAGAGGCTCAAGGGTGGAGACCGCACGGCGAGGTTCCCAATCGGCTGCTTTCCGCCGGCCTGCCTTTCGTGCGTGCGTGAAAACACCGCCACAGGCGATGATCGCCGACTTTCAACAGGGGATTTGCTGCAGGGCTGGACGACTCCAGGAAGGGAGAGGTGCGTCCGAATGTCGGGGAAGGCGCCAAGCCGGAGGAGGAAGGACTTCGTCGAGGCCGATTCCATGAGGTGGATCACCGAAAAATCCAGCCGAGAGGCCCTTCAGCGCCGACCAAGGGAAGCCGGAGGTCGATTTCCAGGGTTGCCCCTCTAGGCTCGGCAGGAACCTATCCCGAGCACTCATCCGATTTTTGCCTCCTCGTCAGAATTTGTGGGTGAGTTTGGGTTCGG
>JBJMGZ010000015.1:0-4696 GCA_045807605.1 Thermoanaerobaculia bacterium
GGCCGTCGCGCAGGCCCAGCGGGCCGTGGCCGACCTCGCCAGCGAGCTCTCCAAGCGCGGCGTCGAGGTCCTCTACGGCATCCACCCCGTGGCCGGCCGCATGCCGGGGCACATGAACGTGCTCCTGGCCGAGGCCAACGTCCCCTACGACCAGCTCTTCGACCTCGACGACATCAACGACGAGTTCGCCCGCACCGACGCCGTGCTCGTGGTGGGCGCCAACGACGTGGTCAACCCGGCGGCCAAGACGAACCCGGGAAGCCCGATCTTCGGCATGCCGGTGTTCAACGTCGAGCAGGCGCGGGCGGTGATCGTGCTCAAGCGCAGCTTCAACCCGGGCTTCGCCGGGATCGAGAACGAGCTGTTCGGCAAGCCGAACACGATGATGGTGCTCGGCGACGCCAAGAAGACGCTGCGCGAGATGACGACCGCGCTCAAGGGCGAGTAGCACACCTCCGCTGCACTGGGTAGAGAGGTCTGCCCACTGGGTAGGCCATTCGGAGAAGTCGCGTGGAGGGCCTACCCACTCCTCCGAAGGCGCCACCCTGTAGGTGGCGTCTTCGACGGACTCGCGCCGAAGCGCTACCCGATGCGTGCGCGGTCCTCACCACTTTTCCCGGGACGCTACCCAATGCGTGGAGCGGCCTACCCACTCCTCGCAAGGCGGCGTCAAGTTTGTCCGGCGGTCCACGTCAGATGTATCCCAGCGACTGCAGTGTCTTGAGCTGCCTCCGTCCCGCTCCAGGATTCCCTCCCCTCTGTTCGGCAAGCCGAACACGATGATGGTCCTCGGAGATGCCAAGAAGACGCTGCGCGAGATGACGACGGCCCTCAAGGGCGAGTAGGCAGCAAAATGTAGGGGCGGGGCTTGCCCCCGCCCGGGAGGGGGTAAACCCCTCCCCTACATCCAGTCTCCTCAGATGTACCCGAGGGATTGCAGCGTCTTGAGCTGCTCGGAGTCCATGGCTCCGCCCTTCCCGCGCGGGAACTTCTTTGCCAGCGCCTGGTGCTCCCGGAACGTCCTCTCCAGGATGCCCGTGTACTTCTTCGCCAGCTCCGGCTTCTCCGCGTGGAGGCTCTTCAGACAGTAGGGGTCGTTCCAGAGGTCGTAGAGCAGCAGGCGCGGGCCCTCTTCTTCCTTACTGATCTGGAGCGAGGCTCCCCACCGGCCGTCCACGATCTCCACGATCTCGTTGGGATCGCCAGTCATGGGCGAGTACGTCAGCTCGTCGATGACGACCGGACGCGGCTTCCAGCCGGGCTGCCCCAGGAGCAGCGGCGCGAGCGATTGGCCTTGTAGATAGTCGGGCTTGGGCCGGCCCGCGAGGTCGAGGACCGTGGGCAGCAGGTCGATCAGCGACACGGGACCGCGGAAGCGCTGGCCGGGCTTGATCTTCGCGGGCCAGACCACCACCAGCGGCACACGGGTCAGGTAGGGGTTCAGGTACGCCACCCTCTCGAACGGCGCCCAGGCGTCGAAGTAGCCGAGGCCGGGCCAGTCGCCGTGGTCGGCGGTGACGATGAGGATCGTGTTCTCCCACTCGCCCGTGGCCTTGAGCCGATCCACGAAAACTCCGAGCTGGTGGTCGGAATAGGCCATGGCCTCGTCGAAGGCGCCGCGCACGCCGTCGAAGTAGGCCTGGCGCTCGATGCCGGCCTTCTCGAAGGTGGCCGTGGCGGCGCGCAGCCCCCAGGAGCGGCCCATCGTGCCGGTGGCCTCGCCGAGGCGGCGCTCCATGTCGTTGAAGGCCGCGCGCTGGGCGGGGCTCAGGAAGGTGCCGGCGACCGGCGGCACCGGCTGCCAGGGCCAGTGGACGTCCGTGACCTGGAAGTGCGCCCACCAGGGACGGCCGGGGTAGGCCTCGCGCCAGCGCCAGAAGGCGCGCTGCAGCTCCCCGGACGACTCCGAGTTGGGGCCGGCGATGCTCTCGATCAGGTTGTCCACCCCGCGGTCGAGGCTGCTCATGGAGCCGCACCAGGAGTTGGAGGTGAAGACGCCGGTCTGGTATCCGGCGCCGTGGAGGATCTGGGCCATGGTGGCGGCCCGGTCCGGCAAAGGATCGTTCGGCAGCTTGAAGCCGCCGAGCACCGTGTGGTGGAGGCCGGTCATGAACGAGGTCGTGGACGGCTTGGACCAGGAGGAGTTGCTGTAGGCGCGCTCGAAGAGCGCACCCTCCGCCGCCAGCCGCTCCAGGTTCGGGGTCGTGCGGCGGTTGTAGCCGTAGGCGCTCATGTACTCGGCCCCGCCGGCGTCGATCACGTAGAGAAGGACGTTCGGCGGGCCGGAAGCGAGCGGGGCGCCGCTCACGGTGGGGGCGGACCACAGGGCCACGCTCCCCGCCTTCCCCGCCGTCTCCAGGGTCAGATCGACGGCCTTGCCCGCCCAGCGGGCGAGGTCGGCCGAGCGCTGCCCCCAGGTCCCCTTGCGGGCGTAGCTCTCCTCGAACACGGGCTTGCCGTCTGCCAGGACGCGGAAGGTCACCGGCGCATCCTGGCGGAGCACGCCGAGGCCGAAATCGAGCCGCCCGTCCTTCGGGACCCTGACGCGCCAGGAGACCTTGCCCGGCGCGTGGGTGTAGAGGGCGCGCCGGTAGAGCGCGTCGCGGGGCTCGGTGACCACGCCCGCGGGCAGCTCGGCGTAGCGCGCCTCCTTGGGGACGAGCGCGACCGAGAGGATTTCCAGCCGGCCCGGCGCGCTGGCGTTGAGCATGAGCCCGAGCTGGCGCAGCGGCTCTTCCATGGCGCCGAAGT
Organism: Thermoanaerobaculia bacterium; assembly: GCA_045807605.1. Taxonomy (GTDB): domain Bacteria; phylum Acidobacteriota; class Thermoanaerobaculia; order Multivoradales; family UBA5704; genus DATMER01. The sequence goes on from JBJMGZ010000015.1 coordinate 2,752, forward strand.
CCACCCAGTCGGCGCGCAGGAGATAGTCGTGGACGGCGCCGTCGCCGATCAGCGTGGCCGAGTCGCCGCGGTAGAGGAACGGCTCGTACTCGAACATCATGTCGCCGTGCTGCCGCCGCAGGTTGAAGCCGACGGTGAGGTTCCTGGCGCCGCCCGAGGTGCGCGCCCGCACCAGCAGGAAGGCCCAGTCCTCCCGGTTCCAGTCCGGCAGGTCGACGTAGACGCCGCCGCGGAAGCCGCGGCGCTGGCGGTTCGCCTCGGTGACCTCCACGCGCAGCGCGCCCTCGGCCTGCCGCACGGCGGCCGGGACGGCTCCGGGCAGGAGAGGGAGTACCGCCTTCCAGCGCGCCTTCCATCCCGGCTGCGGCTTGGCGAAGTCCCAGGCCGCCGCCTCGGGGAGATCCTTGGGGACCTCCGAGCCCTCGATCCGCGCGGTCTTCAGGTGCTCCTCCAGGTGGAGAGGGGTCTTGTCGGCCGAGAGCGGGACGGGATCGGAGCCTCCGCACGACCAGAGCAGGGGGAGCAACAAAAGCGACAATCTGCGGATCATGGGGCTCAGCGTAACACCGTAGAGACGCCCCGCGGGGCGTCTCCGCGGCGGCGACATCTTCCCCGAGGCTACATCGATCCGCGGGCAGGAGACGCCCCACGGGGCGTCTCTACTAGAATGGCGATCCCATGGATTGCCGCCCCGGCTGCGCCGCCTGCTGCATCGCGCTCTCGATCTCGTCTCCGATCCCCGGCATGCCCGAGGGCAAGCCGGCGGGTGTGCGCTGCGTGCAGCTCACCGACGACCACCGCTGCGGGATCTTCGGTCAGCCGGAGCGGCCGGAGGTCTGCGTGCGGCTCCGGCCCGGCGAGGAGATGTGCGGCGCCTCGGCCCGCGAGGCCTATGCCTACCTGGCCCGGCTGGAGCGGCTCACCGCGCCGAAGCATGTTCCCCCGGCGTATGTTTTCCCCAAGCCATGACGTCTTCCCGCCCCCGGAGCGGGCGACGCCCGACGGCATCCTCGCCGTGGGCGGCAAACCGGACCCGGACCTCCTCCTCCATGCCTACCGCCGCGGGATCTTCCCCTGGCCTCATCCGGGGCTGCCCCTGCTCTGGTTCTGCCCGGACCCGCGCTTCGTCCTGATCCCGCAGGAGGCCCATCTCGCGCGGTCGCTCAGGAAGACCATGCGCCGCGGCAGATTCGAGGTCCGCGCCGACACGGCGTTCGAGGCGGTCATGCGCGCCTGCGCCCGCAAGAGACGGCCGGGCCAGCGCGGCACCTGGATCACCCGCGGCATGATCAGGGGCTACACCGCCCTCCACGAGCGCGGCTTCGCCCACTCGATCGAGGCCCGGCAGGACGGCCGGCTCGTGGGCGGCCTCTATGGCATCTCCCTCGGAGAGGTCTTCTACGGGGAATCGATGTTCGCGGACGTGCCGGACGCCTCCAAGGTGGCCTTCGCCACTCTCCTCGGGAACCTGGCGCGCTGGGGCTTCCAGCTCGTGGACTGCCAGAGCTACACCGGGCACCTGGCGACGTTCGGAGCGCAGGACTGGCCGCGGGAGCGCTTCCTCGCGGCGCTGGAGCGGGCGCTCCAGGCTCCGACCCGGATGGGACCGTGGAACCTGGAGCTGGCGCCGGCGCAAGCCGCCGATCAGATCCGCGGCGGGAGCTGAGCCAGGAAGCCTGCCAGCTCGACCGCGTCCTCCAACCTCGCGCAGCGGTCGTGGAAGACGAAGCCGATGGTCCGGCTGGGCGCGGGCTCGCGGAAGGAGACGTAGCGCACCAGGCCCGAGCAGTCGAGGCCGGCCGCGACGGTCATGCGCGGGAGCATCGCGCAGCCGCTGCCCGCGGCGACCAGGTGCCGCAGCGTCTCGAGGCTCGCCGCCTGCACCGGGTTCATGGCGGAGTCCGGGTTCGTCCCGCAAGCCTCCAGCGCCTGATCCCGCAGGCAG
>JBJMGZ010000016.1:0-4740 GCA_045807605.1 Thermoanaerobaculia bacterium
AGAGCCGCCCGGGGGGGCGTCTCCTTCGGCCCCCGGGTGGCCCGATCGGGCGCCGCCCCACGGGGCGTCTCTACAGTGGGAAGACGGCGTCAAGCCCCCTACACCGACCGCCCCACCCGCTCCGCCGCCCGCTGCATGAGGAGGTCCTGGCTGGAGCGCGGCTCCTCTCCTTTGCCCGGCCGGCGCTGGGTGTAGCTGCCGTCCGGCCGCATCTCCCAGGCCTTGACGTTGTCGGCGAGCTGCAGGTCCAGGATCGCGTCGAGCTCCTCCTGGAGGCGGGGCTCCTCCACCGGCGCGACCGCCTCCACCCGGAAGTCGAGGTTGCGCGACATCCAGTCGGCCGAGCCGAGGAAGTGCTCGGGCCGGCCGCCGTTGCCGAAGCGGAAGATGCGGGCGTGCTCCAGGAAGCGGCCGACGATGCTGATCACCCGGATCGTCTCGCTGTAGCCGGGCAGCCCCGGACGCAGCCGGCAGACGCCGCGCACGATCAGGTCCATCTGCACTCCGGCGGCCGAGGCGTCGTAGAGCGCCCGGCAGATCTGCTTGTCCTCCAGGGCGTTGACCTTGGCCACGATGTGCCCGCCGCGCCCCGCCTTCTGGTGGTCCACCTCGCGCTGGATCAGCTCCAGGAAGCGCTGGCGCATGTTGATCGGCGCCACCAGGAGCTTCTTGAACCGGGGCTGATGGACGTAGCCGGTCAGCATGTTGAAGAGCTGCAACACGTCCTCGGCGATCTCCTCGCGGCAGGTGAAGAGGCCCAGGTCGGTGTAGAGCTTCGCCGTCTCGGGGTTGTAGTTGCCGGTCGCGATGTGGGAGTAGCAGCGCAGGCCGTCGCGCTCCTGGCGCACGACCAGCGCGACTTTCGCATGCGTCTTCAGCCCCACCACGCCGTAGGCCACGTGGGCGCCGACGTTCTCCAGCCGCTCCGCCCACTCGATGTTCGCCGCCTCGTCGAAGCGCGCCTTGATCTCCACCGTGACCGACACCTGCTTGCGGTCCTCGGCGGCGCGGATGAGCGCCCGCATGTTCGGCGATTCCGCGGAGGTGCGGTAGAGCGTCTGCTTGACCGCCAGCACCGCCGGATCGAGCGCCGCGGCCTCGATGAGCCGCTGCACGCTCGTCGCGAACGAGTCGTAGGGGTGGTGGACCAGGATGTCCCCGTTGCTCACGGCCGCGAAGATGTCCACCTCCTCGCCGGGCTCGAGCGGATGCAGCCGCGGGTGCGTCACCGGCGCCCAGGGACGGTAGCGCAGCGACGGCAGCGGCGCCGACTGGGCGAGCTGCATCAGGTCGCGCAGGGCGAGCAGCCGGTCGACCTCGAAGATCTCCTGCTCCTGGATCTCGAGCTGCTCGGCCAGCAGCTCGCGCATCCAGCCGGGCATGCCCGAGCCCACCTCCAGCCGCACGACGGTCGCGAAGCGGCGCTCCCGCAGCTCCTCCTGGATGGTCTCCAGCAGGTCGTCCGCCTCCTCCTCGTTGCGCTGCACGTCGGCATTGCGCGTCACCCGGAAGGGATAGGACTCCACCACCTCCATGCCCGGGAAGAGCCGGTCCAGGTTGTGCGAGATGACCTCCTCCAGCGGCACGTAGCGCAGCGTGTTCGGCACCTGCAGCCAGCGCGGCAGGATGTACGGCGCCTTGATGCGCGCGAAGCGCGGCTCCTCCTCCCCCGGCGCCTTCACCGACACGGCGAGCGACAGGCTCAGGTTCGAGATGAACGGGAAGGGATGCGCCGGGTCGACAGCCAAAGGGGTCAGCACCGGGAACAGCTTCCTGCGGAACTCCTCCGAGAGGTGGCGGCGCTCGCTGGCCCGCAGCTCGTCCCAGAGCAGGATCTCCAGCCCATGCTGGCGGAGGGCCGGCAGAAGGTCCTCGGCGAACAGCCGCCGCTGGCGGGCGAGCAGCGGCCGGACCGTGGCATGGATCTCGGCGAGCTGCTGGCGCGGCGTGCGGCTGTCCGGCGGCAGCTCGCGGATGTTGCTCGCGAGCTGCTGCTTGAGCCCGCCCACGCGCTTCATGAAGAACTCGTCCAGGTTGTTGTCGAAGATGGCGAGGAACTTCAGCCGCTCCAGGAGCGGATTGGACGCATCCTCGGCCTCGTGGAGCACCCGCAGGTTGAACTCCAGCCAGGAGAGCTCGCGGTTCAGGAAGAGCGATGCCGGATCGAGAGTCTCAACGGCTGGCTCGGCGGGGGCGATGGTCTTGGGCTCGGACACGGGCAGACTCCAAAGAACCCCAAGTCTCGCATACCCGCTGCCGGAGTTGCCACGACGCCCGTGTGACAAGTGGCCCTACACCTCGTGCAGCATGATCCCGTCCGGCATGTGCGGGTCCCAGGAAACGCGCGCCACCTGCCAGACCTGGGAAAGCGGCAGCATGCCGGCGTCTTCGCCAAGCTCCCGCCAGACCGCGAACCACCGCCCCCAGGCGTAGTAGACGGCCAGGTCGCCGGCATCCGGGCCGGGCTCGCCGAGAGCGGGAGCCAGCACGATGCGGGCGACCGCGTCGTACAGCAGGCGCCGCAGGTCTTCCGAATAGGGGACCTGGTCCAGGTCGGGAATCGTTATGTTCAGCTCAGGCATCTCGGTCTCCCTGCGTAAGTGGCGGCGCGTCCATCGCCCTGCGTGCCATCAGCACGTCGAGGGAGATGGCAAAGGCGTCCGCGATCCGGATCAGCGTCAGGTGCGGCGGCAGGTGCTCCCCGCTCTCGTACCTGCCCAGCTTGGCCGTATCGATGCCGAGCTTCGCGCCCAGCATCCGCTGGCTCCACCGCCGCTCCTCCCGCAGCGCCAGGATCTGCCTGCCGATCGCACAGGCCAGAGCGCTCTTTACCGGCCGCCGGGTCACGTTCCCTCTCATATGGTGCCTGATTATAGTCAATTGCCGAGCACAAGTCAACATGTCACCGAAGATATCGGAGTTGCCGCCGGAGACACCTTTCGGCAGGATTGAGGGGTTCTCCGGCTAAGATGCGGCTTTTCGCGACGAATTGCCGGACACTAGGACAACGCCGTTTTCCACGGAGGAGGAAATCATGGTTCGGAGACTCGCCCTCGCCGCCGCTCTCGCCGCCACCCTCGCCACGCAAGCCCAGCCCGCCGCGCTCTTCGACACGCTGTGGAGCTGGACCGCCAGCCTGCTCCAGGAGCAGCCCCCCCCGCCGCCGCCGGTGGATGATCCCCAGCCACCGACAGGGGATCAGGGCTACTCCATCGATCCCAACGGCTAGAGCTGCTCACTTCGGGGGCGGCCGTGTGCCGCCCCCTGCGCATCCGGTGTGAGAGAATACAGGGTACCTTTGACGCAGTAGAGAGACGAGGGGGACCCGTGCTCAAGCACCCCAGCCGGAACGATCTCGACCGCTTCCTGCTCAGCGCCCTGCCCGCCAGAAAGCTGGGCCGCATCGCGCTCCACCTGGCGCACTGCGAGCCCTGCCTCGCCTATGTCCGCCCATCGCTGCAAATGATGCACGCGCCGGAGGAGGTCGACGTCGAAGTCCCGGTCGAGACCGCCGACCTGTACGACGACGCCCTGGACCGCGCCTGCAAGAAGGTCCTGGGCTGGACCGGGACCCTCCGGCAGCAGCGGGAGCGCGCCGCGCCCGTGATCGCGGACCTGGTGGAGGGGAAGCGCAGGTTCGGCGACCTCAGCGAGGCAGAGCACGACTCGCTCCAGGGCATGCCCAAGGTCGACCTGCTGCTCGAGGAGGCGAGGGCCCTGCGGCACGAGGAGCCCGGGAGGATGGTCGAGGCTGCAGACCTGGCCAAGAGGGCCGCGATGCGCCTCGACCCGAAGGTCTACGGCCCGCTGATCGTGGCCGACACCCGCGCCCGCGCCCTGGCCGAGCTCGCGAACGCCTACCGCACCGCCAATCAGCCGGCCGCCGCCGAGCTCGTCATGGCACAGGCGCTGCGTTACCTGGAGCGCGGCAGCGGCGACCTGCACCTCGCCGCCCGCATCTCGGAGCTGGCGGCCTCCCTGGCCTGCGACCAGCGGCACTTCCGCGAGGCCCACGAGCTGATCGACCGCGCCTGCCTCATCTACCGCCAGCTCGGCGACGACCACATGGCCGGCCGAGCCCTCATCACGAAAAGCCACTTCCTCTCCTGCGAGGGGAACCCGGCGGAGGCCCTGGTCTACGTCACGGACGGGTTCACGCTCCTGGACCTGGAGCGGGACCCGGGCCTGGGCGCCGCCGCGCTCCAGAACGCGATCCTCTACGCCGCGGATGCCGGGAACCTCGTGAAGGCGCAGCAGCACCTCTGGTACGCGCAGATGCACGACCTGCTGCCGGGAGGGGAGGTCAACCGGATCAAGCTCCGGGCGACGTCGGGAGAGATCTTCGCGGGCCTCGGCCAGCTCGACCGCGCGGAGACGGCGTTCCGCACCGCGAAGGAGAATTTCGAGGACCTCGGAATGGTCTACATGGCCGCGATCACGGGGATCGATCTCGCCGCGGTCTGGATGCGCCAGGGCCGGGTGGAGGAGGTCCGGCAGCTTGCGGAAAAGCTGGCCGGCGACTTCCTGACGCTCAACGTCAAGCGCGAGGCGCTGGCCGCCGTGCTGGTGCTGCGCGAGGCCTGCCGCAAGGGCAGGGTGACCGTGGAAGGGATCGCAAAGATCGCCGCCTACCTCCGCGACCTCGACCGCCGTCCCGGAGGAGCCCAGCCCCCGCCGGCGCTGGCGGATCTGTAGAGACGCCCCAGTACGCTGGCACGAACCTACCGGGTGAACACGGTC
>JBJMGZ010000017.1:0-3880 GCA_045807605.1 Thermoanaerobaculia bacterium
CACCTGGAGCCCCGGCGCACGCTGCTGACCCTTTCCTTCTCGAACGCCGGGGAGGACGACGACGGCACCGATCTCACCTTCCGCACCTGGCCGTTCGTCCACGCCGGCAGTCTCCTGGCCGCGCGGGTGCCGCTCGTGGACCTGTCCCTCTACGAGGCCCACGAGAACTACTTCCCGCTCACCTACCGGCCGCGGCTCGACCCGTTCCTCCACCTCGCCCATGACCCGCTCGACCTGGAGGCCCAGCCGCCGCGCGTGGAGCTGAGGCGCTATCCGGGCCGGATCGACTACGTGCTCCTCGTCTGGCCCGCGGCGGACGAGAGCGGAGCCCGGGATGTGCGGCGGCAGCTCGGCGCGGCCTACGAGCGAGTCCATGTCTCCCCGGAGGGGCTCGCCGAGCTCTGGCGCCACAAATGATGAAGCGGCCTTCCGGAGACGCGCTGCTGCTCGCGGCGCTCATCGCCGTCCACCTGGTCCCGATCTGGACGCTCTCCTGTTTTCCCTCGCAGGACGGCCCGGCCCACCTGGCGATCGCCAACATCTTGCGCGAGTACGACGGGCCTCACGGACAGGTGCTGCGCGACTACTTCGTGCGCAGTCCCGGAGCGGTCACCAACTGGTTCGTCTACGCTGTCCTGGCGTACGGTCTGGGCTTCCTGCCGGTGGCGCTGGCGGAGAAGGTGCTGCTCAGCGCCTACGTGGTCCTGCTCCCCCTGGCGGTGCGCTACGCGGTGCGGGCGGTGGAGCCGCGCAACGCGTTCCTGGCCGTGCTCGCCGTGCCGTTCACCTACAACTACATGCTGGGCATGGGCTTCTACAACTTCTGCTTCAGCCTGGTGGCGTTCTTCTTTGGTCTGGGCTACTGGCTGAGGCACCGGGACCAGCTCGGGCCGCGGCAGACGATCGTCTTCGCGCTCCTCGCGCTCTGGGTCTACGTCTGCCACATCGTCTCGGCAGGGATGCTGATGGCGGCGGTCGGAACGCTCGGCGTCTGGAAGTCGTGGAAGTCGCGGAGCCCGTGGCGGCTCGCTCCGACGGCGCTGGCGCTGCTGCCCACTCTCGTCCTGATGCTCGCCTTCGCGGGCGGGGAGGCGTCGCGGATCACCTCGATGCCGGTGCGGACGAAGCTCGCCGAGCTCGTCACCCTGGCGAGCCTCGCCGCCTACGATCCGCGGACCCGCTTCTTCGGCTACGCGGTCGCCGGCCTGTTCGCCGTCCTGGCGGCATGGCTCGTGGCGCAGCGGCCCGCCAGGAGGGAAGGGTGGATCGCGGTCCTGGCGGTTTTCGTCGCGCTCGCCCTCGCGGTCCCCTCGAACATCGGGATCGGCGGGTTCATCCACCAGCGCCTGAGCCTGTTTCCCTTCTTCGCGCTGATCCTCGGACTCGCCGCCTGCGACCCGCCGGAGCGGCTGCGCCGCGGGATCCGGATCCTGGCGGCGGGGCTGGCGCTCGGGCTGCTCGGGATGCTGGCGCTGCGCTGGCGGGAGATCGACGGCTACCTGCGCGAGTACGTCGCGGCCGGGGAGCGCGTCCCCGCGGGCAGCACGCTGCTCCCCCTGTGCTACTCCCATCGCGGCGTAGACCTGGACGGCCGCGAGCTCGCGTTCCGGGTAGGGCCGTTCCTGCACGCCGCCTCGCGCGTGGCGGCCGCGAAGCCCGTGGCCGACCTCGGCCTCTATGCCGCCGACTATGAAGGCTACTTTCCGGTGCACTACCGGCCGGAGCGCAACCCTTACGACCACATCGCCCAGGGACCGGACCCGGAGAGGATGCCGCCCTGGGTGGACTTCCTGACCTATCCGAAGCGCACCGGCGGGCGGGTCGATTACGTGCTGCTCTGGGAGATGCCCCCGGACCGGACGCATCGGGCGCTGCGCTCGGTGCGGCGGCAGCTCCGGACCCGTTACGAGCGGGTCTGGGTCTCGCCGCGCGGGCTCGCCGAGCTCTACCGCTTCAGGCGGGCGCGGACGAGCGGGGACAGGACCTTGCCGACCGCGCGGTGACCGGCCTCGTTCCAGTGCTGGTCGAGCGGGTAGCGGAGATGCGGCCAGTCGGCCTTGATCTCGTCTAGGGAGAGATAGGGGAGGCCCTTGGCTTTCAGGACCTTCTCCAGGTTGGCGCGGTCGGTCTCATATTCGGGGCCGCGGCTCTCGATGAGCACGGCGAGGAAGCCGGCTCCCGACCCTTGCGCCTCGTCGCGGATCGCAGCCAGGGCCTGCGCGGTCGGCTCGTAGTGTTCCGGGCCGGGTTGGAACGGTGGCTGCTTCTTGCGGGTCAGGGCGCGGGCGGCGTCGCCGAGGGGAGGCAGGGCGAGCCGCGCCAGGTAGGAGACGTGCTTCGCCCAGGCGGTCGCGGTCCCGATCCCCGGCAGCCGGGTCTCTCCCAGATAGAGATTGCCGCCGATCAGGTGGATCCGCGCCAGGTAGCGCTGCGAGACGATGTACCCGTCCAGGTAGAGGAACGGGTCCGCACATCGGTCGCGGTCCCAATGCGGCGACAGGATGACGATCACCAGGTCCGGATGGAAGCGGGGGAGGAGGGTCCGCGCCCGCCCCGTCATCTGGCAGGTGCTGTAGCCGGGGACGCCGCCGTTGTAGACCCGGAAGCCGGACTCGCGCTCCAGCACGGCGGCCCAGGTGCGGTCCGCCGGCACCCCCTCGCCGAACGTCATCGAATCCCCGAGCGCCAGGATTGACGGGCGGGGGCCGGCCGTGTGGGGGTGCTCCCGGATGCCGAGCGGGCCGATCTCGATCGGCATCTCGAACTCGTGGGTGAAGGCGATCTCCCGGCCGCGGAACCCGGGCCGCAGCGTGTAGCCGCTCGCCGGGTCGGCCTGGAACAGGTAGCGCGGGTGGTTCCCTCCGGCGAACCAGGGAGAGCCCTGGCGGATCGCGCCGATGCCGAGGATGCGCAGCGCAACCTCGGCGAAGAGCAGGGTCACCAGGATCGAGATCCCGGCCAGGAGGATCTTCTTGCGGCGCTCGCTAGCCATGCGGAGGCCACTCGGGGAAGAGCTGGAACACCGCGCCCTCCGGCCGGCTGTCGAGCTTCAGCTCGTACAGGTAGTAATCATCGGTCCACCACATGCGATGGCGGGCCCGGACCTTCGGGTGGAGCCGCTGAGCCGTCCCATCCGGTTTCCGAAGCTCGATGCCCGCGAGCGGCTGCGGGCTGCCGATCAGGAGGTCTCCGGGCTCCCCGGGCGCCAGGCGCAGCCGGTCTCCGTCCGCTTCCGGACGCAGGCTCGGGCTGAGCAGCCGGACCCAGAGCAGGTGGTGGACGAAGTCCTCCTGGCCGGAGGGCTTCAGGTGCGAGAGCGTCGTCTCGAACGGCAGCCAGCGGCGGGCCGCGCCGGAGACGTAGCGGTAGCCTCCCTCGGTCGCGAGCGGGAAGGTGCGGGGCGCGGACCACAGCGGCAGGAGGAAGGGAGCCGCCAGGAGCGTGACCAGGGCCGCGGCGAGAGCTCCCCACGCCGGCCGGACCGGCCGGGCGGCCAGGAACCAGAGCGCGGGATAGAGCGGCAGGAAGTAGCGGTTCGCCATGGACCCGCCGCCGCCGTAGAAGTTGAACGGCCGCAGCCAGAAAAGGACCGCTGCGGCCAGGACCACGGCCAGCACCAGCGCCCATCTTCCCTCGCCTGGGCCCTCGCCCCGCCGGTACGCGAGGAAGCCCAGCACCAGGGGGAGGAAGTAGGGGAGGATGCCCACGTGCCGGCCCACCAGGTAATAGACCGCGTTCCACTCTGTCTGGCGCGGGTCGAAGCCCATGTGGAGCGTCTCCTCTTTGACCCAGGAGTGCGTGCCCCGCTCTGCGATCTGCGCCGCCCAGTCGACGTCGTCTACTGCAGGGAAGCCGATGTAGGTGTAGAAGCTCCGCCGGT
>JBJMGZ010000018.1:0-5377 GCA_045807605.1 Thermoanaerobaculia bacterium
CAGCGATACTCCGTGGGCGAGCAAATGCGGCGCATTCTTGGCCTCGCCTCATCGCTGTCAGCAGAGCAAATGAAAGACCGGCTGGAGTTTCTCGGCTCTTGGGGTTGAGGAAGCACCGTGAGGCACATCCCGGCCTCTACCTCCACATCCCTTTCTGCTCCGCCATCTGCCCGTACTGCGACTTCGCCGTCCTGACGGGCGGGCAGGAGCGGCGGGAGCAGTTCACCAATCATCTGATCCGGGAGATCGGGATGTGGTCCTCCGACGCGGAGCCGTTCCGGGGGATGGACACGGTCTACTTCGGCGGCGGCACCCCTTCCGCGCTTTCCCCGGAGCAGCTCGGCAGGATCATCGAAGCCGCCAAGTCCTCCCTGCCCGTCCGGGAAAATGCCTGGATCTTTCTGGAGGCCAACCCGGAGGATGTCACTCCGGAGAGCGTCCGCGCTTGGCGCGATCTCGGCGTCCGGACGCTCTCGCTGGGCATCCAGTCGTTCGATACCGAAGCCCTCACATTTCTCGGCCGCCGGCACTCTCCCGAGCAGGCCCGGCGGAGCGTCGAGCTCGCCCGCGAGGCCGGGTTTCACACGGTGGCTCTCGACCTGATCTTTGGGCTCCCCGGGCAGACCGCTGAAGCCTGGCGGCGGACGCTGGAAGCGGCGGTCTCGCTCCAGCCCGATCACATCTCCTGCTACCAGCTCACGATCCACGAGGGGACGCCGTTCGGGTTTCGCCTGCAAAGAGGGAAGATGACCGAGGCACCCGAGGAGGCCCAGGCGGAGCTGTTCCTTCTCACCCACTCCTTTCTCCGCGACGCCGGCTGGCCCGGCTACGAGGTCTCGAACTTCGCGCGCTCGCCGGAGCACCAGTCGCGCCACAATCGGAAGTATTGGGACCACACTCCCTACCTGGGAGTCGGGCCGTCCGCCCATTCCTTCGACGGCTCCCGCCGCTGGTGGAACGAGCGGAAGATCAAGCCTTACGAGGCCCGGATCGATCTCGGAGAGCGGCCGGTCGCCGGGAGTGAGGAGCTGAGCGCCGAGGATCTCGCCCTCGAAGCGATCATGCTGGGGCTGCGGACCGTCGAGGGGATCGACCTGGAGCGCTATGACGTGAATCTATGCGAGAGGAATGCCGCGCTGATCGAGCGATTGAGCCGGCAAGGTCTTCTTCGAGTGGAGGCCAGCCGGCTCGTCCCAACCCTGGAAGGACTGGCTATCGCCGACTCGATCGCTCGGGACTTCGAGGTTTCCAGACCGTAATGCCGCGCTTGCTCGCGCTGTAAAGACGCTCCTCTGTCAGCACAACATATCGGGCGTCTCCCTCGGGCGGGTGCAGCGAGTACCGGTACGAGCCCGTCCCCACGTCATAGACGTCCAGCACCCTTTCCCCTGTCAGAACGAAGAATTCATTCCCAACGACGCTGCTGCTGATCGAAACCACCATTGCGTCCGGCACGCTCTGTCGGCCTGCCGCATCGACGCGCACTTTCGGCAAGGGCACGGGATCGATCGTCTGCCGGAAGAAGCGGAGCCGGCCGTCCCACCCGTAGGAGACGAGAAGCCCGGCATTGCGGCAGGGATAGAAGATCCCATCCGCCGCGGGGACGATCCAGCCGTCCGCTGCGATGGAGGTCTGGAGCTCCTCCGGGAAGAGAGCGCCGAACGCGCCCACCGGCTCTCCGTTCACGAAGTACCTGCGGAAGAGTCCCTGCCCGCCGGCGATACCCGTGGCCACGAAGCCTCCGCCTGGAGACAACGCCAGACGGCCGACCGGCGGATCCAGCTCGATCCTGCGCGCCAGGCGGCCGGCCGCGGAGAACACGACGATGGCGCCGTGATCGAGGTCGCAGATCCAGACCTCGCCATCCGCCCCGACCGCGACATCCGTCGGATTGCCCAGCGAGGGATCTCGATAGGCGGTCAGGACGCGGCCCTCGGGCGAGAGCCGGAGCACCTGCGAACGGCCGGAGTCCAGGACGTACACGTCCCCTCCCGGGCCGAGGCGGAGCAGCGTCGCGAGACCGACCGGGACCGTGGCGATGCGCTCGAAGCTCGCCTCCCGCCAGACCCTCTCGCGAGCCTCCTGCGGGCGGGGCTGCGGCGCGCCGGGTGCGAGCGACAGTTGATACGTCGCCGCGCGCCGGCTGAACGAGCCCGCGACGACTCCGGCGAGCACCAGCGAAGCCAGGACCATCCAGAAGGTGCGCTCGCGGGGCATCTCCAACCCTCGACCCCGGAGCCTTCAGATGGACCGCGTCATTCGGGGCGCCGGCAGGAGCTGCCGCCGCACCAGATCGGACCCTGGGGTCCGCAATCCTTTGCGCAGAAGGACGCGCCGGACTCGGACGGGAAGAAGCTCAGCCCCGCGACCAGCACGGAGCCCAGCAGGAACACCAGACGGAGCATGGCGAAAACCTTATTCATGGACACCTCCTTGAAGAGTCGGAATCGGATCGAGGGTTGGACCAGGCCTCCTCTCGTCGAGCCAGATGCTCACCGCGAGCCCGAGCAGGAGCACGTTCTGCAGGATGTGGGAGGAGGTCGCCTTGCCGAGCGTGACCGTGAACCAGCAGCCGCACTCCGCTCCCGGTGCATAGCGCTGGTTCACCGCCAGGGCGACGGTGAAGGCAAGAAGCAGGAAGGCGGCGAGCAGCGCCGCGGGCGCCCGCCAGGCCTTGATCAGAAGACCCGCGCCCACCAGCAGCTCCGCCAGGATCACCGGCAGGGCCAGGTGACGCTCGAGCCCCTCGGGCACGAGCACGTATCCGCCCAGCGCCTTGACGAAGCCCCCATAGTGGAAGAGCTTGTCGATCCCCGCGTAGAGGAAGAGCGCGGCGAGAAAGACCAGCGAGAGCGCGCGGACGACCTTCACATAAGCTAACCGTGCGCGGCGCGGAGAAAGAGGGACAAGGCAGGCGAGGGCCGGCGGGCAACCCGCCGGCCCGGAGGGAACGGACCTACTTCTTCGTGGCCGTGATCTCCATGCTCTTCGTCTCGGTACCGCCGGTGGGCTTCGCGTACATCTCCATGGTGAAGCTCTTGTCGCCATTCCAGGTGACGACGCTGCGGGTGGTGGTCATCTGGCCGCTCATGGGGTCGAGCATCTCGGCCGTCGAGGTGCAGACCTTGCCGGCCGCGTCGCAGGTGCCGGTCGAGTACATGATGCCCGTACCCATGTTGTCCACCCACGAGCTGACGTACTTCTTGGTCATGTTGTCGTAGCCGTCGGTCCCATGCCCCTCGAACTGCATGCCCATGAAGTCGCCCTTCCAGACCGAATGGACGTAGCGCCCGCCCAGGATCATCTCGGCGTGCATCGTGCCGGCCCCCTCGCTCGGGGGAGCCCCGGGCATGTACATCTTGTTCGTGAACGTCCAGTCGCCCGTCATCCGGGACATGTTCTTGTGCTCCGGTCCCGGCGACATGGCCTTCATCATCGCCTGCATCTCGGGGCTGTCCATGGCAGGCATCCCCTCGGGCGGCTTGCCCTCGGGCGGCTTGGTGCCATGCTCGTGCTGCGCCAGGACAGGAACGGCCATCAGGGCCAGAAGACACAGGACCGCGATCCAACGTACCTTCATGTTCGGACCTCCTTCTCAATGCAGACTGTTGCTGGATGGTATCGCTTGAATTACGCCCAATTACCGCATAGACTACTCCACGACGATCGTAACGTCAAGGGGCCATTCGGACGCGGCTTTCCGGACTTGATCCCCACGCGGGAGCCTGTATCATGCCGCCCGGATTGCCCTGGACCCTGGACATCGCCTGAACCCTGATATGGCCGCTCCCATCTACGATTCCTCCGCCATCGAAGTCCTGACCGGGCTCGAGCCGGTGCGCAAGCGCCCCGGCATGTACACGTTCACCGACCGTCCCGACCACCTCGCCCAGGAGGTCGTGGACAACGCCGTGGACGAGGCCATCGCCGGCTACTGCTCGAATATCGCGGTCACCCTGCACGAGGACGGCTCCCTCTCCGTGTCCGACGACGGCCGCGGCATGCCGGTGGACCTCCACAAGGGCGAGAAGGTGCCGGGCGTCGAGGTGATCCTCACGCGCCTCCACTCGGGCGCCAAGTTCTCGGACAAGAGCTACCGCTTCTCGGGCGGCCTGCACGGCGTGGGCGTGTCCGTGGTCAACGCGCTCTCCAAGCGGCTGGAGGTCCGGGTCAAGCGCGACGGCAAGGAGCACCTGATGACCTTCGCGGACGGCCGCAAGGTCTCGAACCTCAAGGTCGTCGGCTCGGTCGGGATGAGGAACACGGGCACCGCCGTCCAGTTCTGGCCCGACCCGGGCTTCTTCGACTCGCCCAAGTTCTCGATCCCCAAGCTCAAGCACCTGCTGCGCGCCAAGGCCGTGCTCTGCCCGGCGCTGCGCATCCGCTTCGTCCACGAGGGGCACGCCGAGGACGACGAGGAGTGGTTCTACGAGGACGGCCTCACCGCCTACCTGATGGACGAGCTCCACGACGCCGAGCTCGTGCCGGCCCAGCCGTTCGTCGGCCACTTCAAGGGCGCGGACGAGGAGGTCGACTGGGCCGTGGCCTGGCTCGGCGACGAGGGCGACCTGGTCGCGGAGAGCTACGTCAACCTGATCCCCACGACCCAGGGAGGCACCCACGTCAACGGCTTCCGCTCCGGCCTGACCGACGCCGTCCGCGAGTTCTGCGAGTTCCGCGATCTGCTCCCGCGCGGCGTGAAGATCGCGCCCGAGGACGTCTGGGCGCGCTGCTGCTACGTCCTCTCCGTGCGCATGAAGGACCCGCAGTTCACCGGCCAGACCAAGGAGCGCCTCTCCTCCCGCGAGGCCGCCGCCTTCGTCGCCGGCGTCACCAAGGACGCCTGCGCCCTCTGGCTCAACCAGCACACGGCTGAAGCCGAGAATATCGCCCAGCTGGCGATCGACAGCGCCCAGGCCCGCCTGCGCGCCGGCAAGAAGGTCAAGCGGAAGACCGTGACGAGCGGCCCGGCGCTCCCCGGCAAGCTCGCCGACTGCACGAGCCAGGACCTCTCCCTGACCGAGCTGTTCCTGGTCGAAGGAGATTCCGCGGGCGGCTCGGCCAAGCAGGCGCGGAGCCGCGAGTACCAGGCCATCCTGCCGCTCCGCGGCAAGATCCTTAACACCTGGGAGGTCGATTCCAACGAGGTGCTCGGCTCGCAGGAGGTGCACGACATCGCCGTCGCCTTGGGCGTCGATCCGGGCTCGAACCAGATGGAAGGGCTGCGCTACGGCAAGATCTGCATCCTGGCCGACGCCGACTCCGACGGCGCGCACATCGCGACACTCCTCTGCGCCCTTTTCCTCAGGCACTTCCGTCCGCTCGTCCGCGCCGGGCACGTGCACGTGGCCATGCCGCCGCTCTACCGCATCGACCT
>JBJMGZ010000019.1:0-14961 GCA_045807605.1 Thermoanaerobaculia bacterium
GTGCGCGTTGAAGACGTACACGTCGTCGTTGCGGAAGTCGCCGATGTCCTCGGTGAGCTGCACGTTGCGCCGGCCCACGCTGCTGCCGGCCCGTACGTACGGCGGCGAGATGTACCCCTCGCGGCCGTCGAGGCTCGCGCCGACGTTGAAGCCCCAGGGTGTCTCGGGCGCGATCTGGTAGAGGCCGCTGACGTTGAACGACCAGCGGCTGCCCACGAGGACGTTGGACTTGTTGCTGCCCGACTGCTCGAAGAACACGTCGTCGCCGTCGGCGAAGCCGAGATCGTCGGAGATCTGGTCCGTCGGATCCGCGTACTTGCGGTACTCCGGTCCGATCGTCCAGTCCCAGTCGGACATGGTGAGGTGGCCGCGCATCGACCAGCGGTTCGCCAGGCGTTTGTTGAGGCTCAGGGTGACGCCCAGGTAGTCCATTTCGCGGTCGCCGTTCGTATACAGCGTCCCGCCGGTGGGAGTCAGGCCTTCGCGCAGGTCGTAGACGGGCACCGCCCGCGAAAGCTGGCCATTGGGGAGCGGCTGCTGCACGGTGCCGGTCTGGACCCAATCCTCGCGGACGGCCAGGCGGACCAGCCCGGTCGCGTCGTCGGTGACGAAGGTCCGGCTCTCGGGAATGTCGGAGATGTTGCGGTAGGCCAGCGTGATGCCGCCCGCGAGGTCGCCCCGGAACGAGTGCTCGAGGCCGAGCGTGATCTCGTCCGTCATCGTCGGGTCGAGGTTCGGGTCGTTGACGTTGGGCGGGAACCCCGCCGGGTTGTCCGGGTCGATGTTGTAGGTGTAGCCGAACTGCAGCGAGCCGGCCTCGTTCGGATCGAAGACCAGGTTGCCGTTGGCGTCGGCGAAGTAGAAGTAGGCATAGGCATAGCCGATCGGGTTGACCCGGGTGGCCAGCGGGAGCTGGCCGAGCTGCTCGGCGTACTGCGAGAAGGTGCCGCGCACCAGGGTCTTCCTGTCCTCGCCCAGGGTGTAGGCGGCGCTGACGCGGGGGACGACCGTCTCCCACTCGAAGCCGCCGGCGTCGTTGCCGCTGAAGTTGATCGGCGGCAGCAGCCCTCCCGCAACCGGGTTGCCGGGGTCGGATTTGGCCAGGTTCTCCAGGGTCTGCTTGTCATAGCGCAGGCCGGCGTTGATCGTCCAGCGGTCGAGCGTGAGCGTGTCCTGCACCCAGGCCGAGTCGTAGCTGGAGATGATGCCCACGGTGCGGTTGCGCGGGAAGACGACCATGGCAAAGCCGGGATCGAGCCCCTGGAACTCGCCGGAGACCACGAACTTGCCGCGCGGCCAGAGCGAGAGGGAGTGGTTCTCCTGCTCGCGGAAGCCGGCGCCGAACTTGAGCTCGTTGTTGGACGGGCCGGCGTCGAAGAAGTAGCTCGAGTCGAGGCGCGCCTGGTCGATCACCGCGTCCTGGCGGAAGTCGGCGTTCGAGCCGTGCAGCACGCCGTTGTCGTCGGTGAACATGTCGTGGTCCAGCCCGCCCTGGGGGCTCAGGGTGAAGATGCCGTCGTCGCGCGCAAAGAGGCCGGTGATGACGAGGTTGGAGGTGGGCAGCCAGGTGTCCTCGATCTTGTAGATGTCCTGCGGCGTGGTCTGGTCGAGCGTGGTCTCGGGTGCCCGGGCCGGGCCGGCGCCGCGGCCGAACTTGAGCTTGTCGTTCGTCCAGTAGTGGACCACGCCCGAGTTCTTCTCGCCGGCCTGGAAGTTCAGCTTGGTGTTGAGGTCCTCGAGCTGCGTCTTGTCCGTCTGTCCGCCGACGACGATGTTGCGGATGTCGCTCTCGCCGTAGGAGGCCCAGATCCACAGGCGGTCCTTCCAGAGCGGGCCGCCGATGTCGGCGCCGTACTCCTCGACCGCGTCGATCTGGTTGCCGATCCGGCCGTCGCCGAGGTCGGAGGGCTCCGACTGCCAGTCGCCGTCGGTGCGCAGGTAGCGCGCCTGGGCGCGCCACTCGTTGGTGCCGCGCTTGGTCACCTGGTTGATGGTGACGCCCGAGGTGGCCACGGTCACGTCGGCGCTGGAGACCGTGAACTGCACCTCCTCGAAGGCGCCGAAGTCGAAGTAGGTGGCCGAGGCGCCGACCGCGTTCATGTCGGTCAGCACCACGCCGTCGACGGCGAACACGTTGTCGCGCGACGTCGCGCCGGTGCCGACGAAGTTCGACTGCTGGCCGCTCTCGTTGCCGCCCAGGTTGAAGCGGTCGACGAGCACGCCCGGCGCGAGCGCGAGCAGCGACCACGGATCGCGGGCGGTGGGCACCTTGTCGAGCTCCACGGCCGCGACGTTGGCGCCGCGGTTGACCTGGCGCTCGTCGATCAGCGGGCTCTCGCCCGTGACCGTGATCACGTCCTCCACCGTGCCGGAGAGCGTGATCTCGAGCGTGGTGTTGCCGCCGACCCGGACGCCGACGTCCGGGTACTCCAGCGTCGAGAAGCCCTGCAGCTCCGCGGTCAGCTTGTAGGTGCCCGGGTAGAGGCCCAGGAAGCGGAACTTCCCGGTCTCGTCCGTGACCTGCACCGCCGGCGAGCCGGGGCCCTCCAGCGTGACGGTCACGCCCGGCAGGGGCTGGCCGTCGCCTCCCACCACCGTGCCATAGAGATCGCCGGTCTGGAGCTGGGCGGCCGCCGGGCCGGCCAGCAACAGGACGGAAACCACTGCGAACAACCAACGCAAGCTCGTGATTCGCCTCATACGTTGTTTCGCCCCTTTCGGAAAGCAATCTCGTCCCGATGATACATCAGTAGGGATTGGCGCTGATCACGCCGTTGGTCACGCTCCTCAGGTAGTACCCCGTGGTCGGCCGGCTCTGCAGGTTGAACGTGCCGCCGGACAGCACCTTCCAGATCTTGAAGTTGGAGTAGGTCAGCGGCGTGCCGGCCAGGCAGACCTCGGGGGCGTGGTCGGCGAGGACGAAGTAGGCCGGGCCGTCGCCCATCACGGTCGCGAGGCCGTTCCTGTCCACCACCACGGAGGTGACCTCGTTGACCGCGACCGACAGGGCGCTGGCGGTCTTGCCGTCCTGGATCTGGCGGGCGAGGAAGGCCATGGTCCTGCCCATGCGGTCGCGGGTGACGAAGTGGCTGTCCGTGATCGTGCGCTGCAGGTTGGCCCAATGGAAGAAGTCATAGGTGAACGTGATCGTCCGGTGGTAGGGGTTGGCCAGGGCGTCGGCCGAGATGGCGCTGCCCGTGCAGCCGTCGTAGGAGAACTCCCCCTGGATGGCCGTGCCGGCGCTGGTGCCGCCGACGCCGCCGCCGCGCGCGTAGACGTCCTCGACCGCGGTCTCGACGAGCGTGCCCTTGAAGTACTTGACGTAGTCGCACTGGTCGCCGCCGGCGAAGAAGACCACCTCGGCCTTGCGCACCGTGTCCTGGACCGCGGCCGTGTTGGAGTCGCTGGCCCTGGTGATCACCAGGGTCTCGACCGAGTCGACGCCGTTCATGGCGAAGATGTAGTCGTTGTAGCCGTTCGAGCCGCTGGAGCGCAGGATGACCACGTCGATCTTCGTGGAGCAGCTCGTGCAGCCGCGCACCTGGTCGATGATCCACTGGAGCGCCGCGTCCACGTCGGTGCCGCCGCCGCCGAAGTCGTGGGCCGGGCCGGCCATGGAGATCACCACGTCGCCGGCATTGCCGGTCAGGTAGCGCGTGACCTTGGCCTGGGCGGGGAGCGTCAGGGTGGCAGCCAGCAGCAGCACAGACAGAATTGCCTTCCGCATCACATCCTCCTTTCAAAGGGACATGCGGCATCTCTACTCCTACGGTGCCGCGAGAAGGAGAAACTGCGCCCGCGGTAAGCTTCCCTGCCGATGTCCCGCCTTTTCGCCCTCTGGCTCACGCTCCTGGCCGCCTTCTGGCTCACCCGCGCCCTGACCTCGGCCGTGATCTTCGGCAATGCCGGCCGCGGCGCCGAGGGGGTCTTCCAGCTCGTCGCCGTCCCCGCCCTCCAGGCGCTGCTCGTGGCATGGGCCACCCGGCGGCCCGGCCCCTTCGCGCACGCCGCGCCGCTGCGCGCCGCCCTGCGCCAGCCCGACCTGCGCGCCATCCTCGTCCTCGACGCCGCCGTGATCGCGCTCGGCTGGCTCCTCGGCACGCTCCAGGGAATCGGCTGGTTCAGCCTGACCCAGGGCAGGAACCTGCCCAGCGCCTGGATCGCGATCAAGGCCGGCGCCGCGGCCGTGGTGCTCCTCCCCGGCACCCGGGAGCTGGACCCGGAGCGGGGGCAGGAGCGCCGCTGGCTCCTCGGCTTCGCCGCCGCCCTGCTCGCTCTCGCCCTGGCGGTCTTCTTCGACGTCCTGCGCCCGCTGCCGGAGCTGCTCCTCCCCGCCCAGCCCCGGCTGCTGCGCTGGATCGCGGTGCACGGACTCCTGCTCGCCGCGGGCACCGGCCTGGCGCTGCGCGTCCAGCGCTTCTACCGCCGCGGACACGCAGCCGCCGCGCTCGCCCTGGACTGGGCCCTCGGGCTCGCGCTGCTGGCGGGCCTCATCGCCGCCCCCCATCTCCTCGAGCGCCCCTTCCTCCCCGAGCCCTGGGGGTCCCTCGCCACCACCTGCAACTCCCTGGCGGTGACCGCCCTGCTCGCCGCCGTCCTGCTGGCGCGATGGCGCGATGTTTGAGCCCCCCCTTCCATCTGTCCGCGAAATGAAGCAGACTTATAGGACACACATCAAAGAATGCACTGATTTCCCCAAGGGGTACCGACCATGCCCGATGTTTGCCGGACCGCCCGTTTCGCGCTGCTCTGCCTCACCCTGCTCCCCCTGGCGTCCGCCGCCCAGGTCGTCCGTGACACGAACGACCCGCTGGACGCCTTTGCCGTGGTGGACCCGCGTCTGCGGCCGTCGCCGTCCGGCGCCCCCTTCGACAGCGCCGCCGCCGATCTGGAGCCCGGGGTGCGGGCCGGCTGGGGCGATTTCCTGGCGCGCGCCGGCGGCCCCTGGAAGGGCTACGTCGACCGCCGCACCGGCCTCGTCGAATCCGCGGAAGGGGCCGGCATCCCCTGGATTCCCGGCGCCGGCAACTCGCTCGGCCAGGCCGGCCAGGCCGGCGAAACCGGCGGCGGCAAGCCCGACAAGCCCGACCTGGCGCGTATGGAGGCGATCGCCCGCGCGTTCCTGCCCCGCGTCGCCCGCCCGCTCGGGATCGATCCCGCCACCCTGAAGCTCGCGCCCGGACGCTCCGGCCTGATCGGCGACCACCTCTGGCTGGTCGACTTCGACATCCGGCTCGAGGGGCTGACGGTGGAGGGCGCCCGCGTCGTCTTCCGGGTCAACAACGGCAACCTGATCCAGTTCGGGACGGAGAACCTGCCGTCGCCGGGAGCGGCGGTCCCGCCGCAGCAGTTCGGGCGCAAGGAGGCGCTCGACATCCTGGCGCGCCATCTCGGCGGGTTCACGGCCCTCGACACGTTCGTGGACGGCGGCACGGAGCGGCTGCTCCCCCTGTCGCTCGCCGACGACTTCAAGACCGGCGAGGGCCGCGGCCTCGTCCGCGCCTGGGAGATCGTGTTCCGGCGCAAGGGCTCCATCGGCACCTGGCGCGCCCGCATCGACGCCACGACCGGCGACATCCTCGACTTCCAGGACGTCAACGCCTACAGCCAGGCCAACGGCGGCGTCTACCCCAGCTCCTACATCTTCGCCAACGAGACGGCGCTGCCGATGCCCTTCGCCGACGTCTCCACCGGCGGCTTCACCAATTCGGCCGGGCAGTTCCCCTCCGGCGGCTCTCCGAGCTCCACCCTGGCGGGCCAGTACGTCCGGATCTTCGACCAGTGCGGCTCCATCTCCCAGGCCGCGGGCGGCTCCGGCAACATCCAGTTCGGGACCTCCGGCGGCACCGACTGCATCACCCCGGGCTCCGGCGGCGCCGGCAACACCCACTCGGCGCGGACGCAGTTCTACCACCTCAACCGGATCAAGGAGGCGGGCCGCGCCTGGCTGCCGGGGAACACCTGGCTCACCTCCCAGCTCCCGGCCGTCGTCAACATCAACGCCACCTGCAACGCCTACTGGAACGGCAACTCGGTGAACTTCTTCAAGTCGGGCGGCGGCTGCGGCAACACGGGGGAGATCGCCGCCATCTCGCTGCACGAGTACGCCCACGGTCTGGACAGCAACGACGGCGCCGGCTTCTCCCTGGACGGCGGCACCGGCGAGGCCTATGCCGACATCACGGCCGCGCTCGTGCTCCGCGACTCCTGCATCGGCCCCGGCTTCCAGGGGGGCAACTGCGGCGGCTACGGCGACGCCTGCACCTCCTGCACCGGCGTGCGCGACATCGACTGGGCGCGGCACGTTTCCAACACCCCGCACACGGTGGACAACTTCTACCGTCCGCGCTGCGGCTTCGGCGGCGGCGGACCCTGCGGCGGCGAGGTGCACTGCGAGTCCTACGTCGCCACCGAGGCGATGTGGGACTTCGCGGCCCGCGACCTGCCCAACCCCGGCAGCGCCGGGGCCTGGGGGATCGCCGAACGGCTCTGGTACTTCTCGCGGCCCACGGCCACGGTCGCCCACACCTGCAACACCAACAACATCCCGTGGACCTCGGACGGCTGCACGACCGGCTCCTGGTGGCGCACCATGCGGGCCGCGGACGACGACGACGGCAACCTCGCCAACGGCACGCCCCACTCGTGCCAGCTGTTCGCGGCCTTCAACCGCCATGGCATGGCCTGCGCCGCGGACGCCGGCGCGAACGTCTGCTTCTCGGCCTGCACGCCGCCGGCGGTGCCCACCGTCGGCCTGACCGCGGGCAACCATCAGGTGTCCGTGTCCTGGACGAGCTCCGGCCCGAGCGCGTCCTACGACGTGTTCCGGTCCGACGCCGGGTGCGGCAGCGGCTTCGTCAAGGTGGCCTCCGACGTGGCCGGCACCGCCTTCACCGACACCGGGCTGGCCAACGGCCTGGCCTACTCCTACCAGGTCGTGGCCCATGGCCTGAGCAACTTCGCCTGCTCGGCGCCCGCCTCCGCCTGCCAGGCGGCCACGCCGCAGCTTCCGCCCTGCCCGGGGCCGCCGCCGGCCCCGGCCGCGCCGACCGCCACCACCCAGGGCGTGGAGCGCATCCAGCTCTCCTGGACCGCCGTGGCCGGCGCGTCGGAGTACCTCCTGCTGCGCTCCACCTCCCCCGGCGGGCCGTTCGTCCAGTTCAGGACCGTCAGCGCCCCGGCCATCAGCTACCTCGACACCGGGCTCACCCAGAACACGACCTACTACTACGTGATGCGCGTGGCCACGGCCGAGAACTGCATCTCGGCCAACTCGGCCGCAGCCTCGGCCACCACGAACCAGTGCCAGGAGATCACCCTGTATGACAACAGCTTCGAGAGCGGCAGCGGCCTGTCCGACTGGACCGTGGCCAGCCTCGACAGCAGCTCCACGGAATTCTGGCGCGGCATCCAGGCCTGCACCGCGCACAGCGGCAGCAAGATCTTCCGCTTCGGCGGCGACACCTGCGGCGGCTACTACGCCGACGCGGTGAACATCGTCGCCAGGCCGATGGGATCCGGCGGCATCGCGGTGCCGGCCGGATCGGACCTCACGCGGCTCTCCTTCTGGCACCGCTGGAACTTCGAGTCGGGCTACGACGGCGGCACGCTGCGGGTGTCGGTGGACGGCAACCAGTACGTCAGCGTGCCCGCCGCGGCCATCATCGGCGGCAGCAGCTACAACGGCACCCTGTACGGAGGCTGCCACCCATCGGGCACCTACGGCACC
Organism: Thermoanaerobaculia bacterium; assembly: GCA_045807605.1. Classification (GTDB taxonomy): domain Bacteria; phylum Acidobacteriota; class Thermoanaerobaculia; order Multivoradales; family UBA5704; genus DATMER01. The sequence continues at coordinate 7,730 of JBJMGZ010000019.1, forward strand.
CCGACCTTCACCTCGTTCCAGAACGGCTTCGTGGAGACCGAGGTCGACCTGGACCAGGCCTGCGACCTCGCATCCGGAACCACGGGCGGCTGCGGCGGCCGCTCGGTCCGCCTGGACTTCGCGGCGCTGACCGATTGCAGCGTCTACTACCCGGGCTGGTTCGTCGACGACGTCCACGTCACCACCTGCGCTCCCCACGGCTGCACCGGCGCGCCCGTCATCGGCACCGCCACCACGCCGGCGGACAACCAGGTGAGCCTGACCTGGAGCAACGGCGCGCCCGCCTCGACGTCGTTCAACGTCTATCGCGCCCTGGGGACCTGCGCCGCTCCCGGACCGTTCACCCAGATCGCCACCGGCGTCGGCGCATCGCCCTACCTGGACGCCCCGGTCTCCGGCGGCCTCACCTACGCCTACCGGGTGGCGGGCCTCGACGCCGCGGGCGTCTGCGAGTCCGACAAGTCGGCCTGCGTCCAGGTCGTGCCCACCGGCCCCTGCAACCTCCCGCCCGCTTTCGCCGGCCTGGCCTCGGCCGGCGATGCGGAGGTCGGCACCTGCGCGCTCGATCTCTCCTGGGATCCCGCGGTCGCCTACTGCGGCGGCCCCGCGACCTACGACGTCTTCCGTTCCACCGATCCGGCCTTCGTGCCGGCGCCGGCGAACCGCATCGCCACCGGCCTGACCGGCACCTCCCTGGAGGATTCCGGCACGCTCGAGTACGGGGCGACCTACTACTACGTGGTGCGCGCCGTGGACACGGCCACCGGCATCGCGGACGCGAACACCGTGCGCCGCAGCGCCATCCCCACCGGTCCCCTGGTCATGGCGGCCACCCTGCCGGACACCTTCGAGGCGGCCGACGGCTTCGATCTCGAAGGATGGACGAACACCGGCTCTTCGACCCCCTGGACGTGGAGCAGCGCCCGCTGGCAGACCCCGGGCCACTCGTGGTACGCGCCGGGCCGGGCCTTCGCCGCCGAGAGCCTCATCACCTCTCCGCCCATCCGCGTGCAGGCCGGCAGCACGCTGACGTTCTGGCACACCTACGAGTTCGAGGCGTGCTTCGACGGCGGTGCGCTGGAGGTCTCGGAGGACGGGTTCAAGTGGGCCTCCGTGCCGACCTTCGCGTTCGTGAGCGGCGGCTACACCGAGCACGTCTACGGCTACAGCAATCCGATCTACGGCCGCCCGGCCTGGTGCCATGGCACCCTCGGCGCCATGACCCAGGTCCAGGTCTCCCTGGCGCTCTGGCAGGGCAAGACGATCCAGGTGCGCTGGCACTCCGGGGCCGACTCCTCGGTCGCCTCGAACGGCTGGTACGTCGACTCCGTCAGCTTCCACGACGTCGTCGTCGACAACGGCTGCACGACAGAGCCGCCGCCGGCGGCCGACTTCCACACCCTCACCCCCTGCCGCCTCGTGGACACCCGCGCCGCGAACGCGCCGGTCCTGCAGCCGGGCGAGCTGCGCACCTTCCAGATCACCGGGGCCTGCGGCGTGCCGGCCACGGCCAAGGCCCTCTCGGTCAACATCACCGCGGTCGATCCGGTCGCCGCGGGAGACATGATCCTCTTCCGGAGCAACCAGACGCCGCCGCTCGCGAGCTCGATCAGCTTCAAGGCGGGCGTGAACCGCGCCAACAACGGCATGATCTCCCTGTCGCCCAGCGGAGAGATCAGCGTCCAGGCGAACACCCCGGGTGCGGTCCACCTGGTCCTGGACGTGAACGGTTACTTCCAGGAAGAGGATTGATCGATCGATCCCATCCCGGCTGATCCCATTCCCCCCTCTCCCCATCCCTCTCCCCCGCCTGCGCGGGGGAGAGGGGGACGGAAGGGCCGGAAGGGGGCCTTCTCTAAAGCAGATCGGCGAGCTTCGCCAGGGCGCTCATCAGGTCGGGGCTCAGCTCCAGCACCGGCAGCAACGAGTCCTCGCCCAGCTTCTGCAACCGCTTCGGCACGGTGCGCAGGTTGAGCTTGCGCACGTCGAGCTTCGAGCTCACCTCGCTCCAGGCCAGCGGCGTCGACACCGGCGCGCCGGGATGCGGCCGCACGCTGTACGGCGCGGCCAGCAGCTTGCCGCGGCCGTTCTGGAGCGCGTCCACGTAGACCCGGCCCTTGCGCGCCGGGATCGACCGCTGCGTCGTGGCGATCGCCGGCAGACGGTCGACGATCACCCGGGCGAGCAGCTCCGCGAGCTGGCGCACCAGGTCGTGATCGTGCTGCGCGCCCATCGGAATCAGGATGTGCAGGCCGCTGCCGCCGCTCGTCTTGACGAACGATGGCAGCTCGATCTCGTCGCAGAGGTCGCCGATCGCGAGCGCGATCCGCACCACGTCCCGGAACAGCGCCCCCTTGGGATCGAGATCGAGGATGCACCAGTCCGGCCGCTCGATCGATTCCACCCGGCTCGACCCGATGTGGAGGGGGATCGCCCCCAGGTTCGCGAGCTGGAGCAGGTCGTCCTCGCCGTTGCACAGGAAGTACTCGCCGCCGTCGCCCGCATTCTTCTGAAAGAACGACTTGCCGGTGATGCCGTTCGGATAGCGGTCGAGCACCAGCGGCCGGCCGCGCAGGTAGCGCAGGATCCAGGGGGAGACGGTGCGGTAGTACTCGATCAGGTCCCCCTTGGTGTACCCCTCGTCCGGCCAGAAGACCTTGCCCAGGTTCGTGAACCGCGGCTTCCCGGCTGACGGTGCCGGCGCGGGCGCCTCCTCCCCGGCCTCTCTCGCCGGAGCGTCCGACGGGCGCGGGCACTCGTCCACCTCCTTGTCCTCGCGCAGGCGCAGGAACACCGGCTGGCGCAGATGGCCGCCGCGGGTCCACTCCTTGTAGCGCACCTCGCAGACCAGCTCGGGCTCCACCCAGACCACGCTCCGGGGACCCGTTGCGCCGTCCGCCGCCGGAGCCGGACGCTTCGCCGCCTCCAGCCGGGCGCGGATCTCCGCCTGCTCCCGGGCGTCGAAGCCGCTGCCGACCGTGCCGGCATAGACCAGCCCTCCGCCCTCGCACACCGCGAGATGGAGGCAGCGGAATCCGCCCGGCCCGGGCTCGTAGCCGACGATCGCGAAATCGGCGCTGCGGTCCACCCGGATCTTGAGCCAGTGGCCCGAGTAGCCGCCGCGGTAGGGCGAGTCCTCCTTCTTGGCCACGACGCCCTCGAGCCCCATGCCCGCGACCGCGGCGTAGAAGTCCTCACCGCGCTCGGGGACCTCCTCCACGTAGCGCAGGAGCCCGGGTGTCTCCCGGGGGGGAAGCACGCGGCGGAGCACCGACTTGCGCACCGACAGCGGCAGCGGCCGCAGGTCGTACCCTGCGAACGACAAAAGATCGAAGACGAAGAACACCGCCGTATTGTCGCTCGACCGCGTGCGCTGGCCGCGCCGTTGCAGGCTCTGAAAGTCAGGCCGCCCCGACTCGTCGAGGACGACGGCCTCTCCATCCAGCAAAATAGATTCGAAAGGAAGATCGGCGACAGCGCGCAGGATCTCCGGAAAGATACTCGTGGCGTCGCGGCGGCTGCGATAGGCAAGCCTCGCGCCCTCGCCGTTCTTTTCCGCGAGAAGCCGGAAACCATCATATTTGAGCTCGAATACCCATCCTTTTTTCGTGAAAGGACGGTCCGCGATCTCGGGTTTCATGGCTTCCGCATCGAACGCCGAAACCGCGCCGCGCGGCGCTTTCAGGCGCTCCAGCTCCTTTCGAATCTCCTTCGAAAGCCGGGATGCGTCGCTTTTACCAGAGGCGTGCACGGACATTGCAAATCAATGGTATATTATAGCAATGACCGCTCGCCCTTTCGCCTCCGGTACCATCTCATTTGGCCTCGTCACCGTTCCGGTGAAGCTGTACTCGACGGGTGAGACCGCGTCGGGGATCCAGTTGAACATGTTGCACCGGAAGTGTGGCACCCGCCTCAAGCAGCAGTACATCTGTCCGACGGACGACCAGGTCGTCGGGCGGGATGAAATGATAAAAGGTTACGAATACGCCAAGGGGCAGTACGTCCTGTTCTCGGATGAGGAGCTGAAAGCTCTCACTCCGGAGCCGACGAACGCCATCGAGATCACCGAGTTCGTCCCCGCCGAGGAGGTCGATCCGGTGTATTTCGAGAAGTCCACCTACCTGGGTCCCGACAAGGGTGGCGACAAGCCCTACCGGCTGCTCTCCCAGGCCATGCGCGAGACGGGCCGCGCGGCCGTGGCGCGCTACGCCGCCCGTGGCAAGGATTATCTGGTCCTGCTCCGCCCCTACCAGGACGGCCTGATCATGCAGCAGCTCCGCTACGCGGACGAGATCCGGAGCTTCTCCGAGGTCCCGGTCGCGCCGTCAGAGGTCAAGGAGCCGGAGCTGCGGCTCGCCATGCAGCTCATCGAGCAGATCGCGGCGGACGAGTTCCACCCCGAGGTCTACGAGGACAACGTGCGCAAGCGCACCCGCGACCTGATCGAGCAGAAGGTGCAGGGGCAGGAGATCCAGGCGGCGCCGCCGGAAGCCCCGAAGGCGCAGATCATCGACCTCATGGAAGCGCTCAAGGCGAGCCTCGCGGCTGCCCAGCCCAGGGGCAAATCGCAGGAGCCGATCCCGATCGCTTCGCGCAAGCCGCCCAAGGCCTCGCCGCGCAAGACCGCGGAAGAGGCTGCCGCCACGGAAGCGCCCAAGAAGAAATCGTCCAAGCGCTGAGAGAGGCTGACCGGGAGTACAATGTGGGTCGATGCATCGCCCCGCCTCTCTCAGCTCAACGGGCGAGACGGAGCGCACCGCCAGCCCGAGCGGCTACTCGACGCGTGACGTCGCCTCGCTGCTCGGCCTCTCGGTCGCCCAGGTCCGCTCCTGCGTACGCGCCGGCTTCCTGTCTCCCGCACAGGGGTCTCGCGGCGAGCATCGCTTTTCCTTCCAGGACCTGATCCTCCTGCGCACGGCCAAGGGTCTGCTTGCGGCGCGGGTCCCCCATCGCCGCATCCACCTGGCTCTCAAGAACCTCCGCGAGCAGCTCCCCGAGGGCCGTCCCCTGACCGGCGTCCGCATCTCGGCCCAGGGGCATCACGTGGTGGTGCGCGACGGCCGCGAGGTCTGGAACCCCGAGTCCGGCCAGGCCCTGCTCGACTTCGAGGTCGCCGAGCTGGCGCGGGGCGCCGCCTCGCTCCAGCGCGTGGAAAGCAAGATTGCGGAGCCCGAGGCTCCCGACGCCGCCGAGGAGTGGTACGAGCGGGGCGTCGAGATCGAGGATGAAGATCCCGGCGAGGCGATCCAGGCCTATCGCAAGGCTCTGGAAGTGAATCCCGATCTCGCCGACGCCCACCTGAACCTCGGCCGTCTCCTGCACGAGACCGGCGGCGCCGCCGCGGCCGAGCCCTGCTACCGCCGCGCTCTGGCCGTGCGGCCGGACGATTCGACTGCCCTCTTCAACCTCGGGGTGGCTTTGCAGGACCTCGACCGGCCACACGAAGCGATCAAGGTCTACGAGAAGGCCTTGGAGCTCGATCCCAAACTCGCCGACGCCCACTTCAACCTGGCGGGAATCTACGAGAAGCTGGGCCGGAACAAGTCCGTCATCCGGCACCTCAAGAGCTACAAGAAGCTGATCGGGTAGGGACCCGCGCCGTTCTCACGCGCGCCGGGCGCCGAGCATCCGGGCCGGCAGGAACAGCACCGCCTTGAGGGTTACGAAGACCGCCTCCAGGGTGATGCCCAGGAGCCGGAACGGCAGCGAAACGAGCCACACCAGCGGATAGAGCACCAGCGCCAGCAGGGCCAGCGGCCAGCAGAGCACGAAGAGGATCACCCACGCCAGGAACGTCCACATCGGGAAAGCCCTCCTGCCCCAGAGTACGCGTTCCCGGCCCTGCAGGTTTCTCACGGCTCACCGATTCCCCGGCGCGGGCCGGATGCCCCGGGAGTCGAAGCGGACGGTCCCATGGCATCCGCCGACTCGGGGATGTACCCGAGCGACTCGGGGATCTACCCGAGCGACTCGGGTAGACACCTGAGCGGCTCGGGCAGGCGCCCAGATGCCTCGGGCAAGTGCCCCGCTCCCGGCCGGAATCCCAGGCGCCGATCGGGACTATCCCGGCTCGCCGAGGATGACGCTGGCTCCATCAGGGATTCCGCCGCGGCGCCGGCGCGATACGAGCCGCTCGGCGACGAGCAGATTGGGGACCCAGCAGAGCCAGGAGATCGCCGGATAGGCGTACGCGAAGGGCACGCCCGCGAGCAGGCTGAGCGGCAGATAGATGCGCAGCGTGACGCCTGCCAGCGTGAGGGCGTAGCTGCGCAGCATCCAGTCGCGATGGCCCGCCACATCACGCACCCGGATGCGGCGGTACGCAAGCGCTCCCGTCATGATCCATGCGACCGCCAGGCTCGCGAAGCCCAGATGCGCGGCCATGCCTTCCTGCGACACGAACGCGAGGATGAAGCCGCCGGTGCCCGAGGAGAGGATGCTCACCACGTACACGCGGCCGAGCACCCGGTGCAGGCCCGGGCGCTTCGCGCGGAGCTTCGCGAGGAACTGGAACGGCCCGGCCGCGAGCGCGACGGCGCCGCCGAGGAGGTGGACATAAGTCGCCAGCGGGAAGACGGCGAAGCGCTCCCGCAGGAACGGCGGCCGGGCAGCCGGCACGGCCAGCAGCGCCAGCGCATACGCGGAGATCACGAACGCGAAAAAGATGAGCAGCCACCAGAAGGGCCGTCTCTTCATCGACCTTTCTCCAGGGTCGCAGGTTGGTGTCGGGGCGGGAGCCTATCACCCGAGAATGACCCGAATCCGGTGGAGCCCCTCTTCGGCCAGCGCAAACTCCGCGGCGCCGCCGGCGGGCAGCGGCACCGGCGTGCCGTCGAGCTCGGCTTCCGCTACTCCCCGCGTCGCACCGTGCGGGTTCTCGACGGTGATGGTGTACTGCGCGGCGCCATGGCGGAGGACCACCCGAACATGTGCCTGGCACCAGCCTGGGACGGAGAAGATCCGGAGCTAAGTACCCGCCAACGTAAATACGAACACGTATCTGGAATCCGGGCATCCAACCGGCCCAACGGGCCGGGAGAATTTAGCCCAGGGCTGAGCGCAGCGATGCCCTGGGTAAACAGATTACACACCCCTGCGGCCTGAAGGGCCGCGAGAATCTTCCCCCCGCCCTCTCGCGCCCTTACAGGGCGCTCTGAGGTGACGACCGTCTTTCCCAGGGCATCGCTGCGCTCAGCCCTGGGCTTATCGGGATCGGGGGGGAGCCTCAC
>JBJMGZ010000020.1:0-4567 GCA_045807605.1 Thermoanaerobaculia bacterium
CCGCCGAACGCGTTCCGTGCGGTTCCAAACCCATCCGGAGCCACGGCCGATGCATCCGGAGCGACGCCGACTCCATCCAGAGTGATTCCCGACGAATCCGGAGCGACACCGGCCTCATCCGGAGAGGCTCTCGATGCATCCGGAGCGGCTCCGACTCCATCCGGAGAGGCTCTCGATGGATCCGGAGTCGCTCCGACTCCATCCGGAGTGGCTCTCGATGCATCCGGAATGACTCCGAACGCATCCGGAATCATTCCGAACGCATCCGGAATGACTCCGAACGCGTCCGGAGTGACCCTGAATCCATGCGGAGTGGCTCTCGATGCGTCCGGAGGGCTCCCGAACCGATCCAGCGTGGCTCCCGATGCACCCGGACTGATTCCGAACGCGTCGGGCGCGGCTCCCACCGCGCCGGGAATCACGTCGAGCACGGTGGGCGCGGCCCACTTGTCCTGGTTGCCCACGAAGAGTATCGTTCTCCTCATGGCGAGACCCAAAGAACACCACGATCTCGAGCTCATCGCCCGGGATGTCCGGCCCGACTCCAAGCGGCGCCTGACGCTCGGCAAGGCGATGTCGGGGCTCGACGAAGACGTCCGGTTCGACATCTACCGGAACCCGGACGGGCAGATCGTCCTCGATCCGCAGGTTTCGATTCCGGCTTCGGAGGCTTGGCTGTACCGGAATCCGGAGGCCTTGGCGAGCGTTCGGCGAGGGCTTCAGGACATCGCCGAGGGAAGAGTCGCCTACGTCTCGTTCGTCGAGTACGCGGACGAGGAATGACCCGCAAGCTACGGCTCAGCCGAGAGGCGCAGGATTGCCTGAACAGGTTGGCGGGAGATCCCCACTCTGCCGGTCTTCTCAAGCAGGTGAGAAAGGTCTTGCTGCTCCTTGAGACCAATCTCAGGCATCCCTCTTTGAGCACCCACAAATTCAAGGCTCTTCAGGGACCTGATGGCGAGGAGGCCTTCGAGGCGTACGTACAGAACCAGACGCCGGGAGCCTATCGGGTGTTCTTCTACTACGGTCCCGATCTGATCGAGGCAGGGCAGCGGATCCCGGTGCTGACGGTCATCACCATCACGCCGCATCCCTGAAACGCAAAAAGACCGGCGAATTCGCCGGCCTTCCTGAGCTTGAAAAGTTGGTTGCGGGGGCAGGATTTGAACCTGCGACCTTTGGGTTATGAGCCCAACGAGCTACCAGACTGCTCCACCCCGCGTCACCGTTTTCAAGGCCCCTCTGTTCGAGGGGAGGGAGATACTCTCATAACTCCCCGGGGCTGTCAAACGCGTCCCCTTGCCTCCCGAACAACAGGCAAGGCGCCGGGTTCATTCCCGGAAGAGCCGGACGCGGTTTCATGGAACCTCCCGGAAGAGTCGCACGTAGACGCCCGCGCCCTCGGGCCCGTCGCCGTTCCACGCCACCACCCAGAGCCCATGCCGGTCGGTCGAGATGTCCGAGTGCACCTGCGTGCCCGCGGGCTCGCCGGCCAGCGGCTCCTGCCGGTCCAGCGGGGTGCCGTCCGCGTCCACGAGCTCAGCCCCTACGTCTTCGGGAGAGTACGTGTCGGAGAAGAGCGCCCAGACTGGCACGAACTCGCCCCCGGCGTCCATGGCCAGCGCTTCCAGGAAACGGTACCGGTCCGGCGAGTCGTCCGGCGTCAGGCGTCCCGTTCGCCTCGAACAGCCGGGCCCAGATGGCAGGATGGAGAACGGTACCTCCAGGGACGATCGAGCTCCAGACGATGACGAAGCGGCCGGAGGCGTCGCTGGCGACCCGCGGCCCCCGCAACTCGTACTCGGGTCCGCTGAGCTGTTGCACCGGCTGCTTGAGCCGGCCGTCGGCGCTGAGCGCGGCACCGAAGACCAGGGGGCGATCCGGCCCGCCGGGAGCCAGAAGGCTCCAGGCCACCGCGAGGCCGCCGCCGGCGGTCTCTGCCGCGTCCACCGAATAGAACGGCGAGATGAAGGTGCCGCTGGCGCGGGCGATCACGAACGAGGAGCCGAGCGGCTTGCCCGCCGCGCTGAACCGCCGGCCGCGCAGCTCGTTGCGTCTGTCCTTCAGGACATGGTCCACGACCAGGAAGCGGCCCGAGCGCAGCGGGACCGCCGTATCCCCCGCCGCGCGCGCCTTCACCTTGGGGATCTCCCGCACGCGCCGGGCACGGCCGCTGGGGCCGATCGAGGCCAGCACGATCCGCTCGGCTCCGAGCTCGCCGTACGTCTCCGTCCAGACGGCGAGCCGCCGGCCGTCGACGAGATCTCCGATCCGCAGCGACTCGATGCAGGCATCCCTGGCGTCGGAGACGATGAACGGCTGCGCCTGGAGAGGTTGGCCGGTGCGGTCGAAGCTGCGGCCGTAGATCCATGCCGGGCCGGAGCAGCTCCATGTGTTTCCAACCTGGCGATAGGTCCAGGCCACGAGGTAGGAGCCGTCCGAGGCCATGGACACGGCCACCTCGCCCTCCTGGCGATCCTCGCCGGCGTCCACCCGGACGTCCGATCCGGCGGGTACGAGCTGGGCCTGGAGCGGGACCGCCAGGAGAACGGCGGGCAGCAGGAGAAAGCGGACCTTCATGCGATGGACCTCCTGGAGACAGTCTACTACTCCAGGTACCCCAGCGCCCGCAGCTTGCGCTCCGCCTCCAGGCTCTCTTCGGCTTTGCCGGTCCCTTCGGTCCTGCCCAGCCAGGTGGTGAGGGCCTGGCGCAGCCGGTGGAAGATCCGCCGGTCCGCGCTCAGCGCATCCTTCTTCTCCTTGGGATCGGCCTTCAGGTCGTAGAGCGCATAGCTGCCCTTGCCGAGGTCGTGGATCAGCTTGTGCCGGCCGTCGGCGGCGCTGCGGAGGGTTCCCTGCATGCCGTACTGGTGCGGATCGAGATCGCCGGTTTCCTCGATGAGCGGCCGCAGGCTCTCCCCTTCGAAGGTCAGGCCCTTCGTGTCCACGCCCAGGTAGTCGAGGACGGTCGGCACGACGTCCAGGTTCTGCACCGGCTGGTCTAGGACGCGGGCCTCCATCCCGGGCAGATGGAGGAGGAACGGGGTCTTGATCGAGGAGTCGAAGAGGGTGCGGCAGTGCTTGATGTGGCCGTGCTCCAGGAACTCCTCCCCATGGTCCGAGACGAGGACCACGGCCGTGTCCTCCATCCGGCCGGCGTCGCGGAGCGCCTTGAGAAGCCCGGCGAGCTGGGCGTCGAAGAAGGCGATCTCCTCGTCGTAGAGGTCGATCAGGTATTGGAGGTCCGCGGGCGTGGCCCCCGGGTCGGGCCCGCCGTTGTAGAGCATCTCGCCGATCGGGTTGGGATTGCCGTCGCGGACGAACTTCTTCTCCGGCCGGCCCAGGGCCCAGCGCCGCTTGTGGTTCTTCGGCGGCGTGTAGGGGCCGTGGGGATCCATGTAGTGGAGGTAGAGGAAGAACGGGCGCTGGTCGCCGGACCGGATCAGCGGGATCGCGGCGCGGTTGACGCAGGCGGCGTTGCGCCATTCGCAGTCCTCGTCGAAGCTTTCGAATCCGCGGCCGAAGCCCGCGCCGGGATTGAAGCGGCCCGGCGTGCTGCGCACCACCGGGCTCGCCGAGACCGCGGCCGTGCGGAAGCCGCGCTGCTGGAGGATCTCGGCGAGGGAGGGGACGCTCTCCGGGATGCCGAGCGGGCTCGGCGCGGGCTGGCCGAGGAACGCCGACGGGTAGCGCGAGGTCAGGATCGAGTTGGCCGACGGGAACGTGCAGGAGGCCTGGCTGCGGGAGCCCGAGAACCGGAGCGACTCCGCGGCGAAGGCGTCCACGTTGGGGCTGGTCGGCCGGGCATAGCCATAGGCGCCCAGGTGGTCGGCCCGCAGGGTGTCGACCAGGATCAGGATGACGTTCCTGGGCGGCTCGGGCTTGGAGCAGGAAAGGACACCAAGGACACCAACGACCCCAAGGACAGAAAGGACAGGACCCCCTCTCCCGCGAAGCGGGGGAGGGCCGGGGAGGGGGTTTTCCCTTTTCATCAATCGGCCAGGTGGATCAAAAACTCGCGCTCGATCAGCGACCGGAAGCTCTGCAGACGCTCCGGCTGGGGATCGCCGCGGCGGGCCTCGGCGATGATGACGTGCGGCAGGTCCGGCGCGTCGGCGTAGATCTCGTGGCGCTCGATGCCCTGGAAGACCGGCAGCTCGCTCTCGCCCCAGCGGCACCAGCGCACCAGGTCGAAGCCGCAGGCCGCCAGCGCCTCGCCCAGGATGTGGCGGTTCCACAGGAACTGGTGGCGCCAGCCGTGGAACGCCCGGTTGATCTGGAGCGCGGCCAGCCGCTTGGTCTCGTCGTCGAGGTCGAGCCGGTAGTGCGTGACCCAGACCCACTCCAGGTTCGGCGTGGACATCCGCAGCCAGCCGCCGGGCGCGAGCACCCGGTGGCACTCCGCCAGGAAGTCGACCGCGTCGGCGAGCGGCAGGTGCTCCAGGAAGTGCTCGGCGAAGATCGCCGCCGCGCCCGTGAAGCCCAGGCCTTTCGTGACATCGCAGACGACGTCGACTCCGGGCAGGTCCTGGATGTCCATGTTGACCCAGCCCTCCAGGCGCGCCTT
>JBJMGZ010000021.1:0-8322 GCA_045807605.1 Thermoanaerobaculia bacterium
GCTGCCAGCCGGAGGCCTCCGGGCAGCGTGCGGGTCCCCAGCCCCGCGAAGAGGCTGGGGCGCATCCCGGGCCAGCCGGCGGCGAAGGCGAGCCAGCGCAGCGGCGACAGCAGGACCCCGGAGGCGATCCGTTCCTCGACGCTCACCACCGCTTTCATGGAGAAGAGAACGGCTCCCAGGATTCCGAGCATGCGGAACCCCGCGGGCTCGCCCGCGGTCAGGCGCACGGCCCCGGCCAGGGCCAGCGCAGCCAGGCCCCAGGCCGCCGTCCGGGCCAGCCTCGGAGAGGCGATGCGGCCGATGGCGAAGCCGAGCGCGAGCGTGAGGACGAGGAGGGCCGCGCCCGCCCAGGCCACTCCGGGGTCCGAGGGCAGGTAGGCGGTCATCCCATACCAGCGCCCAAACCAGCGCCGGCGCGGAGGTGGCTCAGAAACGCGGCGCCATAGGTCAGGACGAGGCCGGCGAAGAGGGCGACCAGGGCCACCTCGGCCGCCACGAAGACGGCTCCCCGCGGAGCGTCGCTGCGGTCCAGCCAGGTGAACTGCAGCACGAGCCGGACGGCCCAGTAGACGGCGATGAAGCCGCAGACCGCCGCGGCCAGCGGAGTGCGGTCGAGAAGCCACTCGGGCGCGAGCAGCGAGAGCAGCCCGAAGCACACGTGGAAGCTCCAGATGTAGCCGGCATACGTCCAGAAGATCTGGCGCGTGAGCGGCCGCAGGCGCGCGGTGTCCTCGCGCCACTTGAGGACCGCGGGGATGGCAAGGCTGCCGGCGGCGAGGGCGAGTTGGCCCGCTCCCGCTGCCATCAGGAGGAAACGCATCGGCATCGGATGGCTCCTGGGAAGCTCAGGACGGTTTTCAGGCCAGAACGGCGGTGAAGGAGTGGATATCGGCGAAGACCGGCACCAGGGTATACGGACGGCCGTTTTCCAGGTCGTCGGCGGCCTGGGAGATCTGATCCTCTCCCGGGGGCAGGTCGAGAGACCAGCGGATCTCCAGCCAGTTGACGCCTGCTCTCACCCGGCCGGAAGGGGCGGTGAAGCGGAAGGTTGTCCAGGCCGGGCCTGGAGCCATCTCCTCCAAGGGCATGTCGTTGACCAGGATCCGGCAGGGGGCGGCCACCTCGGCGGTCCGCCGGCAGGTCAGCTCGAAGGAGACCGCGGCCGGCTCGCGGCAGACCCACGGGAAACGGGAGATGGGCGAGTAGGCGCGATGGAAGCTGTGGGTGTCCGACCAGATTGCGTTGCGGTCGACCATGAACGCGGCATTGTAAGGCGAGAGCATGTCCTGCGGAGCGCGGGAGAGGCTGCGCTCCTCGCGCCGCAGCTCGTCGACCAGGGCCCGCGCCGGCATGCCCTCGGCCTCCAGGGCATCGGCGATCGCGGCGAGCAGCTCGGCGTGGAAGAAGTCCCGGCCCGGCGACAGGATCCGGTCGCGCAGCTGGGTCGTGTGCAGAGCCGAGGAGATTCTGGCTGCCGCCGTGCGAGTCCAGAAGGGGGCGTGCCGGACCTGCAGCTCCAGAGATTCCCACATGATCCGCGCCACCTCGGGAGAGCGCCGGGCCGCCTCGCGGAGGAAGAACGGCATCGGCGGTCCGATCTGGCCGAAATGGGCGTTGAAGACCCCCGCGGTGAAGCAGGCTTCCGCCTCCACGCGGGGCGAGGGTCCGGGGGCCTGGGACACCAGGTCCTCCAGCGTGGGCAGCGGCAGCGCGCCGCCGCCGAGCTGCCGCGCGATTTCCCGCGCCGCGCAGGCCATCGCGACCCGGATGCCTTGCGACGACATGTGGCAGAGATCGAGGAAGAGGCGGCGGTCGGGAAGCGCGCCGTTCTGCCAGGCGACGAAGATCTCCGGCAGGTCCACGACCGAGATCCGGTCGTGCGAGCCGCAGCCACGAAGGGCCTCCTGGATCCTGCCGTGCGTCCGGGTGGCCTCGCGATTGTTGTCCCAGATGCGGGCGTCGCGCGCCCGTTCGCGGCAGAGGTGCGCCTCCGCGAGGTGGCCGGAGCGCCGCTCGCACTCGGCGAGGAGGACCCAGCCGCTGCCCGCGGTCCCCTGATCGAGAGCCAGCATCTCGCGGGCCAGCGCGCGCGTCCGGTCGAGGTCGCCGGCGGCGAGCGCCTCTCGCGCCGCCGCGCGGCACTCCAGCCAGCGCCGGTTGCCGCCGTCGCTCAACCACGGAGCGTCCACCTCGGGGTCGAGCGGCCAGTCCGCCAGATTGAAGGCGGGGACCAGGAGAACGACGGGCACGGCCGCGGACAGCTTCCGGAGCTGCCGGCCCAGACCGTTCGCCACCTGCTCGAAGAGCTTCTTCTCCCGCAGCTCCTTGTAGGCGGCCACTCCCTGCTCGCGCAGCACGGTGGCCTCGAGGCTGCTCTCCACGGTATGGGGCGGAGGCGTCTCGACCGGCAGCCAGTTGTTGCCGGCAAAGACCACGACAAGATCGGGCTCGAGGGCGGGCACGCCGCCGAGCAGCGCGGCAAGCTCCGCCGCCAGGATGCCGGCGCGGGACAGATCGACGACCTCGACGGCGCTTCCCAGCGCGGCCGAGAGCAGGGGCTCGAGGACCCTGGCGGGAGTGAGCTCCGGCGCATAGAAGAAGCCGTAGGCCACCGATTCACCCGTCAGGAGGATGCGTTTCCTCTCCCCCCGGGCAGGGATGGCCGGCAGGTCCGCCCAGTAGGGCCAGTGGGAGCGCAGCGCTTCCGAGCGCACGTAGGCACCCGGCTCGGCGTCCCCCCGTGGATCCCAGATCCCGATCCTGGCGGGCCGCGGAGGCGAGGAGTCCTCAGCGGTATTGTCCGGCGGGGCCGGCGGGGCCGGCGGACCGGCGAGCAGCCCCAGCCGCTGCATGAGCGCGGCGGCGCCGGCATCCTGGCGCAGGGCCTCCGCCAGCTCCGTGGCCATGAGCCTCAGGGCCGTGTCCAGATCAGCGGTCATCCCTTCTCCTAGAACAGCGTGTACACCTCATGGCTGACCAGACCCGGTTGCCGCCGGAAGGACAGGCGCGCGGCGAGCTCGCTCCACGAGGGCGGAATCGACTCGCGGTCGATCACGAAGTCTTCGAGGACGAGGCTGTCGATCTGGGAACGGGTGAAGCAGAGCAGCGCGTCCTCGGGCGTGCAGACGATCGGTTCGCCGCGCATGTTGAACGAGGTGTTCAGCAGCACCGGGCAGCCCGTGCGGCGGGCGAAGCACTCCAGCAACCCGGCGAAGCGCGGGTTGGAGCCGGCGTCGACGGTCTGCAGGCGGGCCGAGCCGTCGACGTGGGTGATGGCAGGGAGCGCCAGAGGGGAGATCACCTGGCAGGTCTCGAGCATGAACGGCGAGGGGTGATCGATGTCGAAGTGCTCGCCGGCGTGACGCTCGAGGACCACGGGCGCGAACGGGCGGAAGCCCTCCCGCATCTTGACCAGGGCGTTGATCCGGTCGCGCATCCCCTCGTCGCGCGGATCGGCCAGGATGGAGCGGGAGCCGAGCGCGCGCGGGCCGAGCTCCATGCGCCCGCAGAACCAGCCCACGACCTTGCCGGCGGCCAGGCGCTCGGCGGCCGCCTCCAGCAGCTCCGGGGTCCGGCCGCGGTAATCGTGGCCTTGCACTCCGGCGGAGGCGAGCAGCGCCGCCACCCGATCGCCCGTCGCCGAGGGGCCCCAGAGCATGTGGGTGAGCCGGCCCTGGGCGGGGCGCTCGCCGGTCCGCCGCACGTGGGCCAGCGCAGCGGCCCCCAGGCAGCCGCCGGCATCGCTGGCCGCGGGCTGGATGAACAGGTCGTCGAACGGCCCTTCGCGCAGGATCCTGCCGTTGGCCACGCAGTTGAGGGCGACGCCCCCGGCCATGCAGAGATTGCGGCTGGGCACCTTCTCCGCCAGGTAGCGGACCTTGTCGAGCAGGATCTCCTCCAGCACCCATTGCGCGCTGCGCGCCACGTGCTGGTGGAACGGCAGGATCTCCGACTCCGGGGTACGGGGCGGCGCGCCGAACAGCTCGGCGAAACGGTCCGAGAACATCCGGTCCCGGCGCAGGAAGTCGTAGTACTCCAGGTTGAGGCGGTACTGTCCGCCGCCTTCCACCTCGATCAGCTTCCGCACCTGGTCGACGAAGAGGGGCTCGCCATACGGCGCCAGCCCCATCACCTTGTACTCGCCCTCGTTGACCTCGAAACCCAGGTAGCCGGTGATCGCGCTGTAGAACAGGCCCAGCGAGTCCGGGAACCGGACCTCCTCGAAAAGGTCGATGCCGGCTCCCGCGGCACGCCCGAAGGTCGTGGTCGCCCACTCGCCGACGCCGTCGACGGTCAGGATCGCCGCCTCGTCGAAGCCGGAGAAATAGAAGCTGCTCGCGGCGTGCGACAGGTGGTGGTCGAAGATCTCGATCGGCCCGGTGTAGCCGAGGCCCCGCCGGATCTCCCGCTCGACCCGGTCGATCTGCTCGGGCAGCCGGCTGAGGATCCTGCCGCGGATGCGCTCGGCGCCCGCCGGGTGCAGGGCCATCCAGAGCTGGCGCGCCAGCTTCTTGGTCGGGTTTTCGTAGTACGCCACGGCGTCGACGTCGGCGATGGTCAGGCCGCCCTGCTCGAGACAGAAGCGGAAGGCCCGCCAGGGCAGCCGCGGATCGTGCTTGTCGCGCGAGAAGCGCTCCTCTTCCGCGGCACAGACCAGCTCGCCGTCCCGCAACAGGCAGCAGGCGGCATCGTGAAAGTGCGCCGAGATTCCGATGATGTTCAGGGACATGCTCTCGTTCTCCCGCGAGCCACACTCCCTATAGTGCGCTGCCCGCGTCAAATCGAGCAGGCGCCGGCCCTGGTACCCTATCCGTTGCATGATCACCCCCGCCCTCCTGCGCCAGCTCTACCGCGGACCCTCCGGCCCCTGCCCGGGCATCTGCAACCCCTACCTCGACGAAGACCCCGTCCTCGACCGGCCCGGCGCGGCGCGGCAGCGGCGGCGGAACCTGGAGGCCTATCTGGAGCGGGTGGGGACCCCCAGGCTCGTGCTCCTGGGCGAGGCGATCGGGTTCCGCGGGGGGCGGTTCTCGGGGATCGCGTTCACCAGCGAGCGGCAGCTCGCGGGTCCGGCGGAGCGGCGGCTTCCATGGGCCACGGACCCGCCGTTCCGGCCCACCAGCCGCAACCCGGCGCTCTGGCTGGAGCCCTCGGGGAGCATCGTCTGGGATGCCCTCGCCGGCGAGCCCGCCGGCGTCCTCCTCTGGAACTCGTTCCCCTGGCACCCCGCCGGAACGGCCGGCCCGCTCTCCAACCGGACCCCCGGGCGCAGCCTCTTCCTCTCCAACCTCCACGTCCTGGAGCGCCTCCTGGAAGAGGCCGGGAGCGCCCGGATCGTGGCCGTCGGCCGCACTTCCCAGGCTGCCCTCGGCGCCCTCGGCGTCGAGGCGCCGGCGGTCCGCCACCCGGCCCATGGCGGCGCGGCCCTCTTCCGGCAACAGCTTGCACCGATTCTTGTGCTAGACTGATAGGAGATCATCGATAGGAGGTCGTCATGCGCAGGAGCTTCTCTCTCGTCGCCTTGCTGGCCCTGCTGGTTTTGCCGGCGATCCCCGCCGCGGCCGAGGTCTTCACCGTGACCCTCAAGAACGGCAGCACCCTGGAGACCCAGTACCAGCCGCAGGAGGCCTCGTTCGACAAGGACCTGGTCCTGTTGCTGACCGAGGTCGGCAACTGGGTCGGCGTGCGCCGGGACGAGATCGAGAGCGTGGTCTCCGACGCCGAGTCGAGCGGCTTCGGCAAGGTCATCGGCAAGAACACCGTCGATCTCGGCTGGTCGGCCAACGACAACGTCGATCCGAACGCGCAGGCCGCCGCCGGGAAAGCGGACCCCGGCATGTCGCTCGCGGCGCAGGTGCTCCAGAACGTCTACGAGGCGCGCCAGCTCGCGGACAGCTACACGATCAAGCAGTTCGTGCAGCCGAACGAGACCCAGGGCATCCCCTCCAGCCTCATCGGCGTCTCCTCCTCCCCGCCGAAGTAGATCCGGGATAAACTGGGAGCCCGAGGTCCCCCCGCCGTGGGGGGACCGTCTTTGACAGGACCGACGGTGCGGTGACGCCGCCTCCGCCAGGAGGCTCGTCTTGAAAGGGAAGCCGGTGTGAATCCGGCGCGGCCCCCGCCACTGTAACCGGGTACGAAACCGGGAAAAGCCACTGCACGGGTGGATCGCGATTGCTCGCCGAGCGCGGTTGCCTCTGTGGGAAGGCCCGGGATTAGGAAGATCCGGAAGCCAGGAGACCTGCCCCGCCGTCCCCATTTGCCGATGCCTCCCGCGGGGTGCGGGACCGGGCCGATGCGCCTGCGCGCGCTCCTTCCGCCCCACCTCCCCCGGTGGGGCGTCGCATTTCGAGAGGAGCACGCCGTGCGCACCTTCCGCAAAAATGTCATCCTCGCGATGGCCGGGATCCTCGGGGGAGGGATCCCGATGCTTGCCCAGACCCACGCCCCGAAGCCACCAGCCCTCCCCGCGTTCGAAGACACCGTCGTGGTCAGCGCCTCGCTCGACGAGGAGGAGCGCGACGACGTCCCCGCCTCGGTCACGGTCATCCACGCCGGGGAGCTCGAGGCCCGCCAGGCCGACACGCTCTCCGAGGCGATCGCCACCGTCCCCGGCCTCGCCGTCCTGCAGTCGGGCTCGCCCGGCCAGCAGACCTCGCTCTTCACCCGCGGCGCCGAGTCCGAGCAGACTCTCCTGCTCTGGAACGGCATCCCGCTCAACGATCCGTTCTTCGGCGGCGCCAACTGGCAGTTCGTGCCCCTGGACGGAGTCGCCCGCGTCGAAGTGGCGCGCGGCCCGTTCAGCGCGCTCTACGGCAGCAATGCCATGGGCGGCGTCGTCCAGGTCTTCACCGGCGCGCGCCAGGGCGGCATCTTCACCGCCGAAGCGGGCGAGGACGGCTACTACCGGGGCGGGCTCGCCGCCGGGGCCGACCTCGGCAAGCTGCGCCTCGACGTCACCGGCCATCTCAGACGGGGTGACGGCGAGCTGCCGAACGACTTCTACGACAGCGAGGAGCTGCTCGCCCGCGGCCTGTGGACGATCCGTCCGGGTGTCAGCGTCGGCCTGCTCGCCAGGGCCAACGATTCGGAGACCGGCATCCCGCGGATCGGCGGCCAGACGAACCTGACCGGCGACATCGCCTGGGAGGAGCGCGAGCTGGCCATCCCCTTCGTCGCCGACCTCGGCACCTGGGAGGTGGAGGCGCAGCTCGCGCAGACCCGCTTCGACTCGGCCTACCGCGATGCGGACGATCCGTTCGGCTTCACCGCCTCGGACACCGAGTCCGAGGGGCTGCGCGGCCGGGCCGTCGCGACCTGGAGGCGGAGCGAGGATCTCTGGATCGCCTTCGGCAGCGAGGCCGAGCGCCTGGAGGTGACGAACAGCTCCAACTTCGGCACCAACCTCGACGGCGCCCACCAGCGCACCTGGGCGGTGTTCGGCCAGGGGAGCTGGGGCCGCGGCCCCGTCCGCCTCGACCTCGGAGTGCGGCGGGACGACAACGACGTCTACGGCGGCGAAACCAGTCTGCGCACGGGGATCGTGGTGAAGGCCGGCTCGAACGTGCGCCTGCGCGCCAGCTACGGCGAGGCCTTCCGGGCGCCGTCGCTGGGCGAGCTGTTCTTCCCCTTCTCGGGCAATCCCGACCTGCAGCCCGAGACCGGGGAGAGCTACGAGCTCGGGATCGAACGGGAGGCGGGGACCCTCCGCCTCGCCCTGACCGGCTTCGAGAACCGCCAGCACAACCTGATCGACTACGATTTCGTGAGCAACCGCAACCTGAACATCGACCGCGCCCGCACCCGCGGTCTCGAGGGAGAGGTTGGCTACCGGCGCGGCATCTTCAGCGGCACCTGGAGCGCCACCTGGATGGAGACCGAGGACCGCGCCACCGGCCTGGAGCTGCTGCGGCGTCCGGAGTGGAGCTCCGCCCTGGTGCTGACCGCCCGGCCCGGGGACTGGGTCTTCAACCTGGAGGAGCGCTACGTGGGCGACCGGGCCGACGCGGACGCCGCCACCTTCGAGCGCACCGAGAACCCGGATTACCTGCGGCTGGATCTCGCGGCCCGCTGGCACGCCCTGAAATGGCTGGCGCCCTATGCCCGCATCCAGAACGCCACGGACGAGGAGTACGAAGAGGTTCTCGGCTATCCCGCGCCCGGGCGGACGCTGATCGGCGGAGTGGCGGTCGAGTTTTGAGGAGAGCCCTCACCCCCCGGCCCCCTCTCCCGGTCCCCCGAGCACGCCCTCCCCGGGAGAGGGGGAGACTTGCTCCCCTGCTGCTGCTCGTTTTGCTATTCGGGTGCGAGCGGGCTCCCTCT
>JBJMGZ010000022.1:0-2886 GCA_045807605.1 Thermoanaerobaculia bacterium
AGATCCAGACGTCCTGCGCCCGGCCGCCCTTGTGGCGTTTCCAGGTGCGGAACTCGCGCATGATCGGCGTGTAGACGAGCTTCGTGCCGTCCGGCGAGAGGGTGCCGGTGCCGCTCTCCGGCACCTGAAGCGGGCGCTCCCTGCCGCCTGCGACGGGCCCCAGATAAGGGCGGCCGATGCGCGCGCTCCAGGGCACCCGGTGGGACTTGAAAAGCACCTGCTTGCTGTCCGGAGTCCAGCCGAAGACCTGGTTGTCCACGCCGCCCCGGGGCGGGAGCGCGCCGATGTCGTTGCGGAAGGTGAGCTGCTTCGGCGGCGCGCTGCCGTCGGCCGGGATCACGTGCACCTGGTAGGTGCCGCTGTACTGGCCCGTGAAGGCGATCCACTTGCCGTCCGGCGAAAACTTGGGGAACTGCTCCAGGCCGGGATCGGAGGTCAGCCGCCGCGCCTCGCCGCCCTCCGCGCCGACCGTCCAGAGATCGCCGGCATAGACGAACACGATCGTGTCGCCCTGGATGTCGGGATAGTGCAGCAGTCGCATTCCCTCATGGGCCTGGGCACCGATCTGGGCGCTCGCGGCTCCGGACACCAGCAGAAGCAACAGGAGAAAGCCAAGGGACTTGCGCACGGAAGCTCCTTTCGAACGTTTATGGATCATCAGGCTGCGGGTGGGGTAGGCGAGCTCGATCCCTTCCGCTTCGAAGCGCCGCAG
Organism: Thermoanaerobaculia bacterium; assembly: GCA_045807605.1. GTDB lineage: Bacteria > Acidobacteriota > Thermoanaerobaculia > Multivoradales > UBA5704 > DATMER01. The sequence continues at coordinate 713 of JBJMGZ010000022.1, forward strand.
CAGGTCGAGCAGGATCTCCTGCTGAAGATTCTGATGCAGAGTCATGTCGGGAGACAGGACGAACCAGACCGCCTCGAAGCGGATCCCGGACTCGCCCAGGCCGGTCAGGTGCGCGTGATCGAAGCGGACCTGCTCGCGCCCGTCCACGAGCCCGCGGACGATCTCCGGGATCTGCGCCAGCTTCTCCGCCGGCGTCTGATAGACCACGTCGAAGGCGTGCGCGACGCGGCGCTCGCCCATCCGCTTGTGGTTGCGGATGCGGCTGCGCACCAGGTCGCCGTTCGAAAACACGAGCTGCTCGCCGGTGACGCTCCGCAGGTGGGTGGTCCTGATGCCGATGCTCTCGACCGTGCCGGTGAAGGTGTCCACCTGGATCGTGTCGCCGATCACGAACGGCTTGTCGAGCACGATCGAGAGCGAGGCGAGCAGGTCGCCCAGGATGTTCTGGAGCGCGAGCGCCACGGCCACGCCGCCCACGCCGAGGCCGGCGATCAGGGCGGTCACGTCCACTCCGACGTTTTCCAGCGCCAGGAGCAGGATGACCGACCAGAGCACGACCTTCCCCATGAAGCCGAAGGCCCGGATCATGGTGACCGAAGCCGCGTCGGCCCCCGCGCGCCGCTTGCGCTCCATCCAGAAGTTGATGGCGACCAGGGCCCAGAGCGCGAGCTGGAGCAGGAAGGCGAGGATGGCCGCGGTGTTCAGATACCCCCGCAGGCGGGGCACGTCCAGCGACACTGCCGCCATGGCCAGCACCGGGAAGAGCACCAGCAGCCAGCGGGTGCGCCGCACCATCTCGACGAAGAAGTCATCGACCTGGGTCTCGGTGCGGGCGGCGATGCGGCTGACCCGGCTGACCACGATCCGCTTGACCAGGGCGAGCACGAGCAGGGCGGCAGCGGCGATGGCCAGGGCCATCATCCAGTCGCGCACCGGCTCCCCCAGGAGCTGATCATCGAGCCAGTCGAGGTTCATTCGGAAAGGTCGGCCGGCCGGGAAGGGCGGCCGGAGGGGGAGATCCTACACCACCCGCAGCGGGCTGCCCGGTTTCTCTCCGGGGATGAAGTTGCGCAGCCGCACGGGCAGCCGCCGCGCGCCCCACTGCCCCGGAGGGCCTTCGAAGCGGCCGGCGCAGGGGGTGCCGCACTTCGCGCAGTGGCCTTCCGGCGTCAGCTTCCAGCCGGTCAGCTCGTACCAGTCCCGCCCGATGACCGCCTCGCCGCAGCCATGGCAGTACGTCGTGGCCCCGGCCTCGTCGTGGACGTTGCCGGTATAGGCGTAGCGGATTCCGTTCGCCATCGCGATCTGCCGCGCCCGGCTGAGGGTGGCGGGGGGCGTCGGCGGGTACTCCATCATCTTCAGTCGGGATGGAAGGCGGTGAAATGGACGGGCACGTCCGGACCCAGGGCCTCCACGATCCAGCGGGTCATCTCGTCGATCTCCGCGCTGGAGTCGTTCTCGCCCGGGATGACGAGGTTCGTGATCTCGAACCAGACGTCCGTGTCGTGCTTGAGGTAGACCAGGGTCTCCTTGACCGCTTCGAGCGAGCCGCCGCAGATCTTGCGGTAGAAACGCTCGGTGAACGCCTTCAGGTCCACATTGGCCGCATCCATGTAGCGATAAAATTCGACCCGGGGCTCGGCGCAGATCTCGCCGGCCGTGACCGCCACGGTCCGGATCCCCCGCTCGTGGCAGGCGGCGGCCACGTCGATCGCATACTCCAGGAAGATCACGGGATCGTTGTAGGTGAACGCCACGCTCTTGCACCCGAGGCGGTGGGCGGCCTCGGCAATGATCTCGGGAGTGGCCTGGTCGGCCAGGGTATCGGTCTCGCGCGACTTGCTGATGTCCCAGTTCTGGCAGAACTTGCAGGCCAGATTGCACCCGGCCGTGCCGAAGGAGAGCACGGGCGTGCCCGGCAGGAAGTGGCTGAGCGGCTTCTTCTCGATCGGATCGACGCAGAACCCGCTCGACCGGCCCCACGTCTTGAGGACGATCCGGTCGTTCTCCCGGGCACGCACGAAGCACAGCCCGCGCTGCCCCTCGAGCAGCTTGCAGAACCGGGGGCAGAGATCGCACTGGACACGCCCGTTCTCGAGAGCGTGCCAGTACTTGGTGGGAACGGTTTCGGAGCCGATGAGGAGTGGTGCTGCCATATATTGTTAAAACGGCTG
>JBJMGZ010000023.1:0-5458 GCA_045807605.1 Thermoanaerobaculia bacterium
AGAGCCGCCCGGCGGACACCTTCTCAACCACCACGTCGCCCGAGCCCGTGTCCACCTTGCCGTTGCCCACCAGCCGGCGGATGACCACGTCTCCCGAACCGGTGTCGATCGAGGTCTCGCCCCGGGTCGAGCCCAGGGTCACGTCGCCCGAGCCGGTGTCCACGGACAGCTGGCCGTCATAGGAGGCGATTTCCACCCGGCCGCTGCCGGTGTCCACCGTGAGCGTCCCCTCGAGCTGGCCGCCGCGCACCGCGCCGGCCACGTTGCGGACCACCACGCTGCTGCCCACCGGCAGGGTGATCTTCAAGTCGGCGTAGAGGATCGGCGCCGACGAGGTCTTCTCGTTGTAGATCCGGACCTTCTCTCCGCGGTAGGTGGTCGAGGTATGGCCCTTGCTCTCCAGCCAGCCCAGGAACCAGGAGTCGTCGGAGCCCTTGGTGCCCGGCCGCGGGTAGGCGAAGCCGTCGTAATCGTCCACCGGATAGGAGAGCGTCCACTCCTCGCGGCCGTGGCGGTCCTCGGCCTTCACCCACTTCATGGCCAGAAGGCCCTGCGTCTCCTTGGCGGAGTCGCCCTGCGCGTGGATCGTGGCGTCGACCACGACCTGGTTGCCCTGGCCGCGGATCAGGTCGATGCGGCCCGCCAGGTTGGCGAGCCGGAGGTCCTTCGCCGGGAATGCCTGGCGCACCGCGCGGGTCTGGGGCTGCGCGGCAGCCGGAAGGCTCACAGCGGCCGCGAGCGCCGCGGCCAGCATCAGGTTTGAAATTCCAGGTCTCATGGTTGTTCCCCCTCTTCCCTGGACCCTACGGAATGACCGCGAAAAAGGTTGCAGGCGGGGATAGACTCCCGGCCATGCGCTCCGTCCTCCTGGTCCTCGCCTGCTGTCTCCTCGCCGGTCCGGTTCTCGCCGAGCAGCCCCCTCTCTCCGACGACGTGCTGTTCGCCGAGGACGCGAACGGCCTCCGGCCCGAAGATCCCGCCTGGTCGCCGGACGGCCGGTCTCTCGCCTACCTCTGGGGCCAGGACGAGCTCCGGGACGAGAAACCGGCTCTCTGGCGCCTGGACGTGACCACGGGCAAGAGCGAGCGCCTCTCTGATCTCGACCTCGACGAGTACGTCTGGTCCCCCAGGGGCGACGCCCTGCTCCTGGTCTCGGAGGGTGACCTCTACCTGCTTCCCCTCGGAGGTATCGGCGGGGGTCTCCGCCGCCTGACCGAGACCAAGGAGGAAGAGACGCAGCCCGGCTTCTCCCCGGACGGCTCCCGCCTGGCCTTCGTCCGGGGATTCGACCTGCACGTCCTGGACCTCGCGACCGGCCGCGAGACCGCCCTGACCCAGGACGGCGAGGAGAACGTCTTCTTGAACGGCACCACCGACTGGGTCTACTGGGAGGAGATCTGGGACCGCGAAGCCAGCGGCTTCTGGTGGAGCCCCGACAGCCGCAGCCTCGCCTACTACCGCTTCGACGAGCGGGAGGTGCCGGCGCACGCGCTCCTCGACGAGATCCCCCGCACCCCGGCCGTGCGCTGGCAGAAGTACCCCAAGCCGGGAGAGCCCAACCCGAAGGTGCGGATCGGCGTCATCCCCGCCGCGGGCGGGAAGACGGTCTGGATGGACACCGGGAACGAGGACGGCTATCTAACGCGCGTGGCCTGGACCGGCGGCGCCGTCGCGATCCAGCGCCTGAACCGGGACCAGACCCGGCTCGACCTCCTGCGCTGCAACACGGCGGACGGCGCCTGCTCCACCCTGCTGACGGAGACCCGGCCCACCTGGATCAACCTGGGCAACGACCTCCACTTCCTCGACGACGGCCGTTTCGTCTGGGGCTCGGAGGGAGACGGCTGGCGGCGGCTCTATCTCCACGACCGCGACGGCAAGCTCGTCCGGCCCATCACCCCCGAGGGCTGGGGCATCGCCTCGCTGGAGGGAGTGGTGGATGGCGGTGCGATCGTGACCGCCTACCGCACCGAGGGGATGGGGCCGGCGGACCGGGCGGTCTACCGGGCGGGCCTGGACCGGGAGTCCTGGGAGCCGCTCGCGGCCGAGCCCGGCACCCACGAGGCCGTGGTAGCCTCCAATGGCAGTTGGGTCCACACCTGGCACGACGCGGACACCCCGCCGCGGAGCGAGGTGCGCACGGCGTCAGGCACCGTCGCCCTGCCCTGGACGGCGCCGGCCGGCTACAATCCCGCCACCCTGCCGAAATGGGAGTTTCTCTTCATCCCCGGCCCCCAGGGAGTCCGGCTGCCGGCGCGGATGCTCAAGCCCGCGGGATTCGATCCAAGCCGCCGCTACCCGGCGCTCATGTACCACTACGGCGGCCCTGCCTCGCAGGTGGTGCTGAACCGCTGGGACGCCCGGCGCCGCGATCTCTGGCAGAAGAAGATGGCCCAGCGCGGCTTCGCGATCCTGAACCTGGACAACGCCTCCTCGATCTTCTTCGGCAAGACCGGGGAGGACCGGGACCATCGCCGTTTCGGGCCGGCGAATTTGGAAGCGCAGCTCGCCGGGGTGGAGTATCTGAAGGGGCTGGGCTGGGTGGATCCCGCGCGGATCGGCCTCTGGGGCTGGTCGGGCGGCGGCTATCACACACTCTACGCCCTGCTGCACGCGCCCGGCGTCTGGAAGGCCGGCATGGCCGGAGCGCCGGTGACCGACTGGAACCTCTACGACTCCATCTGGACCGAGCGCTACCTCGACACGCCGGAGAGCAATCCCGACGGATACCGCGACTCCTCGGTGACCACCGACGCGGAGAAGCTGAAGGACCACCTGCTGATTGTCCACGGCTTCGCGGACGACAACGTCCACCCGCAGAACACGGTGGTGTTCATCGACAAGCTGATCCAGGCCGGCATCCCCTACGAGGACGCCTTCTACCCCGGCCAGAAGCACGCCTTTCAAGGAGCCGCCACGCGTCACTGGTACGCGCGGATGACCGAGTTCTTCGAGAGGATGCTGCGGTGAAGACCCCCTCCTCTATCCTCCCCCGCTTCGCGGGGGAGGCCGCCGCCGCCCACTCACGTCGCAGCGAGTGGGGTTCCGGCCCCCTCTCCCGCGAAGCGGGGGAGGGCGGGGGAGGGGGTTCTACTCCTCGTACCGCTTCAGAATAACCGCCCCGTTGGTGCCGCCGAAGCCGAAGGAGTTGGTCAGGGCGTATTCGAGGTCCGCCGGGCGCGGATGGTGGGGGACGAAATCGAGGTCGCAGCCCTCGCCCGGCTCGTCCAGGTTCAGGGTGGCCGGGATGATCTGGTGGCGCATGGCGAGGGCCAGGATGCCCGCCTCCAGGCCGCCGGCCGCTCCCAGGAGATGGCCGGTCGCCGACTTGGTCGAGGACATCGCCAGCTTGTAGGCGTGGTCCCCGAAGACCGTCTTGACCGCCCGCACCTCGGACAGGTCTCCCAGCGGCGTCGACGTGCCGTGGGCGTTGATGTAACCGATCTGCTCGGGCCGCAGGTCCGCGTCCCGGAGCGCGGCCCGCATGACGCGCACGGCGCCGTGGCCCTCCGGATGCGGCGCCGAGATGTGGTAGGCGTCGGCGCTCATGCCGTAGCCCACGACCTCGGCATAGATCGGGGCGCCGCGCCGCCGCGCATGCTCCAGCTCCTCCAGGATCACGATGCCCGAGCCCTCGGCCATCACGAAACCGTCGCGATGGGCGTCCCAGGGACGGGACGCCTTCTCGGGCTCGTCGTTGCGGTGCGACAGCGCCCGCATGGCGCAGAAGCCGGCCATGGAGAGCGGCGTGATCACCGACTCGGCGCCGCCGGCGATCATGGCGTCCGCATCGTCGTGCTGGATGAAGCGGAAGGCGTCGCCGATCGCGTGCAGGCCGGTCGTGCAGGCCGTGGCCGGCGACGTGTTCGGACCGCGCGCGTTGTAGCGGATCGACACCTGGCCGGCCGCCATGTTCACGATCAGGCCCGGGATGAAGAACGGCGACACCCGGCTCGGACCCTTCTCCAGCAGGATGCGGTGCATCGACTCGATCAGCGGCAGGCCGCCGATCCCCGAGCCGATGACCACCCCGATCCGGTCCGCCTCGGACTCGTCGACGACGAGCCCCGAATCCACCATGGCGAATTGCGCCGCCGCCAGGGCGAAGTGGATGAAGGTGTCGCTCTTCTTGACGTCCTTCTTCTCGGTGTAATCGAGCGGATCGAACCCCTTCACCTCGCCGGCGATGCGCGCCGGGTACTCCGACGCGTCGAAGTGGGTGATGGGACCGATGCCGCTCTTCCCTTCCATGAGGCCACGCCAGGTCTCGGCGGTCCCCACCCCGAGCGGGGACACCAGCCCCACCCCGGTAACGACGACTCGGCGACGCTCTGGATAGCTCAAGATCTTGGCTGGGTTGGTGATTGACGGCCGGCGGCCGGCTCGGGGCTAGTTCTGGTCCCCGGCGTTGTTCTGGATGTAGTCCACCGCCTCGCGCACGTTGCTGATCTTCTCGGCCTCCTCGTCGGGGATTTCGATGCCGAACTCCTCCTCGAAGGCCATCACGAGCTCGACGATGTCCAGGGAGTCCGCTCCCAGGTCGTCGGTGAAGCTGGCCTCCAGGGTGACCTCGTCCTCGTCGACGCCCAACTGCTCAACGATGATGCTCTTGACCCGTTCCGCTACAGCCATGGGGTATCCCTCCTTCTCCTTCGCAGCCGGGCAGGCCGCGCACGAACAGCGGTTCTAACACAAAGGCGCATTCTAGTCCAAACGGACGACACTTCAGATGTACAGGCCGCCGGAAACGTTCAGCACGTGCCCGGTGACATACCCGGCCTCTTCGCTCGCCAGGTAGAGCACGGCCCAGGCCACGTCGTCGACGGTCCCGAGCCGCTTCAAGGCGATCGCGCCGGACAGCTCCTCGCGCGACGCCTCGGGAAGATTGGCGGTCATGGCGGTCTCCACGTACCCCGGAGCCACCGCGTTGACCGTGATGTTCCGGCTCCCCAGCTCGCGCGCCAGCGACTTGGTCAGGCCGATCAGCCCCGCCTTGGCCGCGGCGTAGTTCGCCTGGCCGGCGTTGCCCATCAGGCCCACCACGGAGGAGACGTTGATGATCCGGCCCCAGCGCCGCTTCATCATGCCGCGCAGCACCTCCTTGGTGAGGGCATAGGCGCCGGTCAGGTTGGTGCGGAGAACCTTCTCCCAGTCCTCCAGGGACATGCGGGCGAGCAGGTTGTCCGCCGTGATGCCGGCGTTGTTGACCAGGATGTCCACGGCGGCGAAGTCCTCGGGGAGCTGCTTGAGCCTCTCCGGGAAGGTCTCGGGCTTGCTGACGTCGAGGGCGAGCGGCCGGGCGCAGCCGCCGCCGGCGTCGATGCGCGCCGCCAGGTCCTTGAGCCTGTCCTCGCTGCGCGCCGCGAGCACCACCCGCGCTCCGCGCTCCGCGAGCCGGCGGGCGATGGCCTCGCCGATCCCCTGGGAGGCCCCGGTCACCAGGGCCGTCCTGTTGTCG
>JBJMGZ010000024.1:0-4668 GCA_045807605.1 Thermoanaerobaculia bacterium
CTCCAGGATAGACTCGCCCCCATCCCATGAAGCCCCTCTTCCACCCGCGGCTGGTCAACGACCCCTTCGGGGATCCCGCGCTCTACATCGACTTCCTGTTCGAGCGGCGGGCGCTGCTGTTCGACCTGGGCGACCTCTCCCCTCTCTCCGCGCGCCAGCTCCTCAAGGTGGACCACGCCTTCGTCTCGCATACCCACATGGACCACTTCGTGGGGTTCGACGCCCTGCTGCGCATCCTCCTGGGACGGGAGAAGACGCTCAACCTGTTCGGTCCGCCGGGGTTCCTCGACCAGGTCGAGCACCGGCTGGCGTCCTACACCTGGAACCTGGTGGCCAACTACGAGAGCAATTTCATCATCCGTGCGACCGAGGCGCATCCGGACGGCCGCCGCGCGAGCGCCGAGTTCCACACGCGCTCCGGGTTCCGCCGCGAGCCCGTTCCCTTCCCGGGGCTCGGAGACGGCTTCCTCGTCGAGGAGGAGACGTTCCAGGTGCGGACGGCCTTTCTCGACCACGGCATCCCCTGTCTCGCCTTCGCCTTGGAGGAGAAGCTCCACGTGAACATCTGGAAGAGCGGCCTGGAGGAGCTGGGGCTTCCCACCGGGCCGTGGCTGCGCGAGGTCAAGTACGCCGCCCTGCGCGGCGAGCCGGATGCGACTCCATTCCGCGTCGGACCCGGAGGACACCGGGAGGTGAGCCTGGGTGAGCTGAAGGACAAGGTGCTGCGCGTCGTGCCCGGTCAGAAGGTGGCCTACGTGACCGACGTGTGCTGGTCGGCCGCCAACGCGGCGGCGATCGTCGATCTCGCCCGCGGCGCGGATGTGCTGTTCATCGAGTCGGCCTTCCTCCACGAGGAGGAGCGCCGGGCCGCGGAGAAGCGCCACCTCACCTCGCGCCAGGCCGGGCTCCTGGCCCGCGAGGCCGGGGCCAAACGGCTCGTGCCGTTCCACTTCTCGCCCAAGCACCAGGACGACGAGGAGCGCCTGCTCCGCGAGGTTCTGGAGGCGTTCGAAGAGAGCTGATCACCAGCTCCCGGAAGCCCCGCCGCCGCCGAAGCTGCCGCCGCCGCCCGAGAAGCCTCCTCCCCCGCCACCGCCCCAGCCTCCCCCTCCGCCCCAACCGCCGCCGCCGAGGAACGGGCCGCCCCATCCGCCGCGGCGGCCCCAGGTCGGGATGCCGCTGCCGAACCTCTTCCCGAACACGGCCTTGAGGATCGGGAAGAGCACGGCCCAGGCGATCACCGCCGCGATGCCGAGCCCCGGGAAGATCATGTTGGGGAAGGTGGCGTAGAAGGGCATCAGGAAGAGATACATGAACCAGCTCTGGCAGCCCTGCGAGAAGATCGCCATGAGCGAGAAGATGCCGATCACGAAGAAGAAGATCAGGCCGAAGAGAGCCTTCTCCCCCGTCGCCATCTCCGGCGCGGCATCGGCGCCCGGCGCAGGGGCGACCTCCTGCCCGCCGATCGCGGCGATGATCGCGTCGACACCCTTCTCGACCCCGGCGCCGAAGTCGCCGCTGCGGAAGTACGGAGTGACGACGTTGTCGAGGATGCGGCCGGACTCCAGGTCCGTCAGCTCGGGCTCCAGGCCGTAGCCGACCTCGATCCGCATCTTCCGGTCCTGCTCGGAGATGAGGAAGAGGACGCCGTTGTCCACCTCCTGGTCCGTCTGCCCCGGTTTTCTCTTGCGCCCCAGCTTCCAGGTCTCGGCCACGCGGAGGCTGTAATCGTCCAGCGCTTCCCCTTCCAGGCTCTCGATCGTGAGCACGGCGATTTGACGGCCCTTGTACTGCTGCTCGTAGGCGGCGAGCTTCTGCTCGATGCGCTGCTGCACGTCGTCGGGGATCAGGTCCGCGCTGTCCACGACGCGGCCGGAGAGATAGGGCACGTCCAGGGCAACGAGAGGAGAAGCGACGAGCAGGCAGAGAAGGAGCGCGAGCCGCCGCATCACCGGTCCCCCCGCAGCTCGTTCGCAAGCTCGTCGCTGTCGTCCGGCCGGATCGCGACCCCATGCCGCTCCAGCAGCTCGCCGCACTGCCGGATGCCGGCGACCAGCGCCTCCCCGGGCTTGTTGACGCGAAGGCCCGCGACGAGGGTCTGGACGATGCCGTCCCACTGTCCCGGCTCGACCTTCTGGTTGATCCCCGAGTCGCCGAGGACCACGACGCGGCGCTCGAACAGGGAGAGGAACAGGAGGATGCCCGTGCGGTCGCGGGTGCGGAAGACCTCCTGCTCCAGGAAGGCCATCTCGGCGCGCTGCCGGGTCCGGAGGTCCAGCAGGCCGTCGCCGGCCATCCAGCGCCTGACCGCGGGAACGTAGGCGGTCAGGAGGAATCCCGCGGCGCCTCCGGCCGCGGCCGGCAGCGCGATCCAGAGGGGGACCAGGCCGCCCCAGAACCTGCCCAGGAAGTAGAGGGCCTCGGCGAGGAGGGCGCCCGTGAACGCGCCCAGGGCGATGCCCTTCCAGACCGCCGCGGAATAATCGTCGCTCTCTTCGACGAAGTACGGCACGATCTCGCCCGAGGTCCGCTGCTCGGCTTCGGACACGGCGATGCGGATGGCTTCGAGATCGGCTGGCTGGAAGAAGCGCTGGACGTTATCCATGGTCCCCTACGCTATCAGTCAAGCGAGATCGGTGCCGACCGCTCCCGCTTGCGCTGCCCGCGGCGCTTCTTCGCATCCACCCGGCGGCGCTTGGCCGCCTTCGACACCCGGGTGGCCTTGCGCGGGACCTCCTCCCGCAGCGCCTCCGCCATCAGCTCCGCGAGGCGGGCCACCGCGGCCTCCCGGTTGTCCCCCTGGGTGCGGTGCTTCTGGGAGGTGACATGGAGAACGCCACTCCGGGTGATCCGGGTCGCGAGCCGCTCCAGCAGCCGCTGCCGCTGCTCCTCGGAGAGGCTGGACGAGCCCGCCACGTCGAAGCGCACGGTCACCCGGGTCTCCAGCTTGTTGACGTTCTGCCCGCCCGGTCCCCCGCTCCTGGAGGTCGCGAAGGAGACCTCCTCGTCCGGGATGCTGAGTCCCTCGCCGATCTGGATCATTTGCGCGTGAACGTGTAGACGCCGTTGAACAGGGTCGCCGCGTAGATCTTCCTCGGGTCCCTGGGGTCCTGGACTAGGTCGAACACGAGCCCGGCCGGCATGCCGTCGCGCAGGGGGACGAAGGTCCGCCCGCCGTCGCGGCTCCAGTACACGCCGCTCAGGTCCGCCTCGCTCCGGGAGGCGTCGTACTGGTGGTGCACGGCGGCATAGAGGATGGAAGGCCGCGTCCGGTCGATCAGCAGATCGATGACCCAGGACGCCGCGGGCATGCCGCTGCCCCAGGGGCGCCAGGTGAGCCCGCCGTCGTCGCTGCGCCAGACCCGCTCGGGCCGGTCGTCGAACGCCGCGCGGTTGGTGCCCAGGTAGAGGCGGGCGGGGTTGGCCGGGTCGATCGCCAGCGAGCGCGGATCGCCGGCATGCTCCAGCCCCTGGGCATGGATCTCGGTCCAGTGCTCGCCGCGGTCGGCGCTCTTCCACAGCCGGTCCCGCTGCTCCAGCACCCAGAGCGTGCCCGGCCGCGCCGGATCGAGGAACAGGTACAGGGGCGGCCACGACCCATGGCCGGTGAACGGCGGCAGGCAGTGGAACGTCTGGCCGCGGTCGTCGCTGCGGGCCATCCTGCAGTTGCCGTCGAGCACGTACGAGCCGGTGAGATAGACGCTGCCCGCCGCATCGACCAGGAGGCCGAAGGGATCGATGGCGCCGGCCGACTCCAGCACGGTCCAGGTGGCGCCGCCGTCATCGCTGCGCGCGAGCTTCTGGTTTCCGGCGTAGTAGACGGTCCGCGGCTGCCGAGGATCGACCGCCACGAAGCTGTTCGTCACGCGGATGGCCGACTGGATCGGCAGGCCGGCATTCGCGGGACGCCAGCGCTCGCCCGAGCTCAGCGTCTTGCGCACCCCCATCTCGATCGTGGCGGCGTAGATCACTCGCGGCTGGTCCGGATCGACGGCGATCGAGGTCACGCTCGCGGCATGCAGCCCCTCGGAGGAAGGCTTCCAGGTCGCGCCGCGGTCGTTGCTGCGGAAGACGCCGGAGGAGTAGGTGGCGGCCCAGAGCGTCCCGTCGAGGGCCAGGTAATCGACCGTCTCGCGCGGCGGCGTGGCCATGGGCTGCCAGGTGGCGCCATGGTCCAGGCTGCGCAGGCCGCCGGCGTAGGTCACGCCCCGGCGGTCCATGGCGACCGGATAGCCAGCCGGGGTCTCGCTCCAGGTGGCGCCGCCGTCCGTGCTGCGGAAGGTGTACGGCGGGCTGCCGGCGGAGTTGGAGGAGACGTACACCACGTTCGGAGCGGTCGGATCCACGGCGAGCCGCATGTTGTCGTAGGCGTTCAACAGCGCATCGAGCCCCTGGCCCAGGAACGTCCAGGTCGCGCCGCCGTCCGTGGTCTTCATGACCCCGAGGATGCTCTCGTCCTCGACCGGCTCGTTGGTGGCGTAGACCGTGTCGGGATGGAAAGGATCGATCACGATGTCGGGCACGCGGCTGGACGAGGGCTCCTCCAGGTCGTCGTAGGACCAGGTGACCCCGGCGTCGCGGCTCCAGGCCACGCCGAACTGGGTGCCGGCCCATACGTGGCGTGCGTCGCGGGGATCGACTGCGACAGACAGCACACCCATGTCGAGC
>JBJMGZ010000025.1:0-5100 GCA_045807605.1 Thermoanaerobaculia bacterium
GGCTTGCCCCCGCCCGGGAGGGGACAAGCCCCTCCCCTACATCCGGAAAAGCCGAAGCGGTAGGCGGTTAAAGCAACGTTCCCCCTCTCCCGGGGGTGAGGTCCCCTACGCCGGCAGCTGCGGCCCCACATTCGAATCCGCTTCCAGCTCGCGCACGATGGCGTCCGTGAACTCGGTGGTGGTGGCCTGGCCGCCGAGGTCGCGGGTCTTGATGCCATGGTCCACGATCACCTTGCGCAGGGCGCGGCGGACGCGCTCGGCCTCGTGGTCCTTGTGCAGGTGGTAGAGCATCATGATGCCGGAGCGGATCAGGGCGAGCGGATTGGCGACGTCCTGGCCGGCGATGTCGGGCGCCGTGCCGTGCACCGCCTCGAAGACCGAGGCGTGCGTGCCCAGGTTCGCGCCGGGCACCACGCCGAGCCCTCCCACCAGGCCGGAGCACAGGTCCGAAACAATATCGCCGTAAAAGTTCTCCATCACCAGCACGTCCGCCCGCTCGGGGTACATGACGAGCTGCATGCACATGTTGTCGATGATCTTTTCGTCCGCCTGGATCTCGGGATAGTCGGGGGCCACTTTGCGGAAGCAGTCGAGGAAGAGGCCGTCGGAGAGCTTCATGATGTTCGCCTTGTGCACGGCCGTGACCTTCTTGCGGCCATGGCGGCGGGCGTAGTCGAAGGCGAACTTCGCGATGCGGGTGGAGGCCTTCTCGGTGATGATCTTGAGGCTCTCGACGACGCCGGGCACGACCTCGTGCTCCAGGCCGGAATAGAGGCCCTCGGTGTTCTCGCGCACCACGACGAGATCGACGTCGGTGAAGCGGGTCGTGATGCTCGGCAGCGACCGCGTGGGCCGCAGGTTGGCGTAGAGGTCGAGCTCCTGGCGCAGGCGCACGTTGATCGATTTGAAGCCCCCCGCTACATTACCGATCTTGGTCTCGACCGGCCCCTTGAGCGCCACGCCGTTGCGGCGGATCGATTCGACGACGTGCGGCGGCAGCGGGTCCTTGAACTCGTCGACGGCCTTGGCGCCCGCGACGTGGGGCTCCCACTCCAGGTTCGCGCCGGACGCGTCGAGCACCCGCGTGGCCGCTGCCGCCACCTCGGGGCCGATGCCGTCGCCGGCGATGAGGGTCACTCTCTGCTTGCTCATCGGTTTACCACCTTCCTCCCAGGACGGGGGAGCGTATCAGATAGAATCCGCCGCCTGGAGGGACGAAGGCATGAAGAAAGGCGCGAAGCACCACCTGTCGGGCCGCAGGATCGATCCGAAGCCGCTCACCGGCAAGGAGAGCCTGGAGGAGGTGATCTCCCACACGTTCACCGCCTACAACGCGGGCCGCCTGCGCGAGGCGTGCGAGCTGCTCGTGCACAAGATGCTCGCGCCCGACTCGACGGTGGGGATGAGCCTGTCCGGCGCGCTCACGCCGGCCGGCTTCGGCAAGTCGTGCCTGGTGCCGCTGATCGAGGCGGGGCACATCGACTGGATGATCTCGACCGGCGCGAATCTCTACCACGACACCCACCACGCCATCGGCCTCGCCCTCCATGCCGGCAGCCCGGCCTGGAACGACGTCGAGCTGCGCGAGGAGGGGGTGGTGCGGATCTACGACATCGTCTTCGACTACTCCGTGCTGCTGGAGACGGACAAGTTCTACCGCATGGTGATGCGGCTGCCGGAGTTCCAGAAGCCGATGTCCACGCCCGAGTTCCACTACAAGGTGGGGCGCTGGGTGGCCGCGGTCGAGGACAAGCTCGGCCTGACCGGCACGTCGCTGATCGCCGCCGCGTACCGGCACGCCGTGCCGATCTTCACCTCGTCGCCGGGCGACAGCTCGATCGGCATGAACGTGGCCGAGCTCTCGCTCGAGGGATCGCAGCTCCTGTTCGACGTCAACGCGGACGTGAACCTCTCGGCCGCGATCGTCTGGCAGGCGAAGGAGGGGGGCGGCAAGAGCGCCTGCTGGATCCTGGGCGGCGGCAGCCCGAAGAACTTCCTGCTGCAGACCGAGCCGCAGATCCAGGAGGTGCTCGGCCTTTCGGAAGCCGGGCACGACTACTTCCTGCAGATCACGGACGCGCGCCCCGACGTGGGCGGGCTCTCCGGAGCCACCCCGGGCGAGGCGGTCTCCTGGGGCAAGGTGGACCCGGACAAGCTGCCGGACGCGGTGGTGGTCTACACCGATTCGACGATCGCCCTGCCGCTCCTCACCCACTACGCCCTGGCCAGGGGAGCGCGCCGCACCCCGAAGCGCCTCTACGAGCGCCTGCCCGATTTCATGGAGCTGCTCAAGCAGCACTTCGCGGAGATGAAAGAGGAGCGGATCGCGGAGGGGGCGTTCGAGCTGTAGCCCCGAAGGGGCGCAGTGATGTAGGGGAGGGGTTTACCCCCTCCCGGGCGGGGGCAAGCCCCGCCCCTACTTCCGCAGCTCGGCGAGCTTCGCCACCACGTCGCGGTAGTTCGTGTTGATCCCGTAGAGCTCCACGAAGGTGCCGTAGGCGGACATGTCGTCGCCCATGGCCATGTAGGCGTTGCCGAGGTCGTACATCAGGCCGAGCTGGTCCTCCTCGGCCAGGCCCGACGCTTCCAGGCCGCGGCGGTACCACTTGATCGACAGCTCGGGCAGACCCTTGTCGAGGAAGCAGAGGCCCAGCATCGAGCAGCAGATGACCAGGTGGCGCGCGTCCTTGGCGGCGAGCTGGAACTCGCCGATGGCCTCGTCCAGCAGGCCCATCTCGCGGTAGGCGATACCCAGGTTGTAGTGCGTGTCGTAGTCCGTGGGCGAGAGGTGCTCGGCGACACCCTTCTTGAAACCCTCCACGATCTCTTCCAGCGACTGCTCCTGCTGGACGAGGCCGTCCTGGAAGACCTCTTCCTTCGACAGCTCCTGCACCAGCTCGCCCGCGAGGTCGAAGAAGTCCTCCTCGTCCTCGAACAGGCCGCCGCCGGCCGGACCTTCGGAAGAAGCTGCCGCCGGTGGGTTCCTGCCCGCGTCGGCCTCGTCGAGCCAGCCCACGCCGCTGTCTTCCAGGCCGCCGGTGAACGGCAGCGGCCGGGCCGGCGCGGACGCCGGAGACGGAGCGGCGGCGAGCTCCTCCTGCTCGATCATGGAGCCGAGCGAGGTGAGGTCGAAGAGGCCGCCCTTGGCGAAGCCCGCTTGCGGCGGAGCCGCCGGAGGCGGCGGAGCGGGGGCTGGAGCCGCGACCACGGGAGGCGGCGGAGCGGGAGCCGGAGGCGCAGGCTTCGGCGCAGCGGGCTTGCGCGCCAGCTTGCCCCCGAGGATGCCGCGCAGCAGCTCCTCCGTCTCGCGCTTCCTGGCGGCGGTCCGCGGCGCGGCGGGCTGGACGGGCGGCGGCGCGGGAATCTCCTCCGGCAGGCTCGGCGGGAGCTCGGCATCCAGCCCCAAGCCCCGCAGCTCCAGCTCCGGCAGCTCGAGGTCGATTTCCGGCATGGGTTCCGGCATGGGCTCCGGCTCGGGGACCGCCTGCGGCATGGCCATGTGCGGCCCGGCGAGCACGTCGTCGCCGTCCAGGAGGTAGCCCTCGTCGGCGAGCCGGGCGCGCACCGAGGTCCAGGGCTCGCCCCGGCGCGTCCGGGCCGCGACGGCGGACATGCGCTGCGCCAGCTCGAGGACCTTCTCGTGCCGGAGCTTGTCGAGGTGGAGCCGGATCATCATCGCGTAGGCGGAGAGATTGTCCGGCTTCAGGCGCAGAGCCTCGTCGAGGCGCTCCAGGGCCTTCTCTTCGAGACCGTACTTGGCGAGCACCTCGGCCTCGGAGATCAGCTCGTCGCGCTCGGGCTCCGGAGGGGGCGCTGCCGGAGCCGGCCGGGCCGGCGCCGCGGTCTCCTCCAGCTCCCAGCCGGAGACGACCGGCAGCTCCAGGGTGTCCGCCCCGGGCTCGGGCAGCGCCTCCACCTCCAGCTCGATCTCCGCGTCGATCTCCGCGTCGAGGACGAAGGCCCCGGCCGCGCTCTCCAGCTCGAAGTCGAGCGTGATCTCCTCCATCTCCTCCACCGGCTCCGCGGGCTCCTCCCGGCGGGCCCAGCCGGGACGGTGCCCGGCGCCGAGGTCGGCCGGCGGCCGCACCTGGCTGGCCGGGACCTCCTCTTCCTCGCCCGGCAGCTCGACGACCAGCTCTTCCAGCGGATCGAGGTCGAACTCGACCTCGCCGCTCTCGGCCTCGACGGCGGCCTCGGCCGCCTTCATGACCGCCATCAGGTCGTCCTCGACCTCGAGCTCGACCTCGTAGGACAGCTCGGCGGTTTTCCCGGCCGGCGCGGCAGGCGCGGCCGGGGGGGACGGCGGCGGGGCAGCGGTGGGCATCTCCGGCTGGTGCTCGGGCTCCAGCTCCACCGAGACCTGCCGCGGCCGCCGCAGCTCCTCGGCGATCTCCTGGGCCTCGGGGTTGCGCTCGATCGCCGTGGTCAGGAAGTGGGCCGCGGCCGCGTCGGCGCCGGCATCGCGCAGGGCCTCGACCGCGCTGCGGATGAAGCGCAGGTTCTTCGAGTCGATCGTCAGAGCGCGCTCGTAGACCTGCGCCGCCTCCTGCGTGCGGCCGTGCTGGATCATCAGCTCGGCGATCATCCGGTACTCGTTGACCGCCTTCTCGTAGAGCTTCTGGTTCTGGTAGATCTCGGCGAGCTTGACGTGGTACGAGGGGTTCTCGGGCTCCAGGTCGGCCATCTTGTTGTAGATGGCGATCGCCGAGGCCGCGTTGTCGTGCTTCGTGTAGTAGTCCGCCAGCACCTGGTACTGGGTGCGCGCCTCGGTGACCAGGTTCTGCTTGTGGTACAGGTCGGCGAGCCGCTCGTAGACCTCCAGCCGCGTGGGATCGAGCTTGATGATCTTCTTGTAGATCGCGATCGCCTTGACGAAGAACCCCTGCTCCGCGTACTGCTCGCCGATCTGGTTGAAGAACTCGACGGCCTCGTCGATGCGCTGGATGCGCGCGTAGAGGTCGCCGATCCGGTTGAGCGTGTTGATGTCGTTCGGGTTCTCGGCGAGCAGCTTGCGGTACTCGCGGATCGCGGGCTCGATCTTGCCCCGCGAGACGTACTTCTCCGCCGTCTGGACGACCTGCTCGCGCTGGAGCGCCATCA
>JBJMGZ010000026.1:0-3749 GCA_045807605.1 Thermoanaerobaculia bacterium
GTACAGGTCCAGATCCGCCGAGAACCACTCCGCGTCGGCCCTCCCCCGCAGCTTGCCTTCTTCGGGACCCAGGAAGCCGAAGGCCCCTTCCGGCCGCTGGTGCAGGACGAGGAAGTCCAGGTGCTCCTCCACCGCTTCGCCTCCCAGGTAGACGATGGAGCGCAGGAGGCGGGTGGAGGTCATGAAGTTGTACTGCCGCAGGCAGTGCGTGGCGAGGCCGGACAGCATCTCCGGGATCCAGGCGTCGGCGGGAGACAGGGTCACGGGGCGGGTCCCGTAGCCGGTCCAGGCGTGGAGGCGCAGCGCGAGGTCCTCGATCTCCTCCCGGGTGGCGCTCAAGGGAAGGGTGCGTGCAAGCTCCAGGGCTCCATCCCCTCGCGGCGGCTCGGGCTCTTCGCCGAGACCGAGAGCGTGGAGAAGCAGCCTCTTCTCGGCCAACGCCGCATCCTCGCCGGACGGCAGCACCTCCGCGAGGATCGCGGCGAATTCCTGGAGCGACGCCACCGCGATGCCTCCGGGAACGAGCAGGGCCTCCGCCAGGAGCGCGAGCGCTGCCGGCAGCTCGTCGAACGCCGCCCCCTTCTCTTCCAGAACGGCCAGCTCCACGGCGATCCGGCGGGCCGTCTCCGGGAACGCGGAGGCCTCCTCCCCCAGCAGCGAGTCGCAGATCCAGCAGCCGAGCAGGATCCGGCACAGCGCGTCGGGTCCTCCGTTGAAACTCTCCAGCAGCCCTTCCAGCCAGCGGCGCGCCCGCCGGGCCGCGGAGACCGTATCGGGCGGACGCCGGGTGACGGAGACCGGCCGTGCCTCGATCCGCGCTCCCGAGCGCTGCAGGCGCAGAGCGCCCGCCAGGATCGACACGAGAGTCGTGTGGTAGTGATGGGAGAAGTAGGGGCCGCCCAGGGTCAGCGCCGACTCCGGCCCGGGCATGGCTCCGTCCTCTTCCTGGGCTCCGAGCAGGGCCTGCCAGGCGCGCTCGTAGACCGGCGTCGGCGCGAACGCGACGCAGTCCCAGCACAGGAGCAGCTCGGCCAGCAGGTCCCAGTGGCGCTCCTGGCAGGAGACCACGAGGAGAGAGGAGAGCATGTCGCGGACCTCCACGGTCGCGAGGCCCGGGCCGGTCGGCCGCAGGCCGAAGCCGTAGAGGAACATGACGACGTGGGTGATCGCGTAGACGGCGTTCTCGTCGAGGAACAGGGGACGCGGGTGCTGGCCGAGGATCGAATCGGCGCACAGCTCCTCCAGGCTCGGCCAGGCATGGCGGAACCCGCCCCACTCCAGGTGGAGGCTCACATCCATCTGGCGATGGACCACGCGCTCGCTCTGCTCGAGCAGGCCCGCGTCGACCGCCCGCTGCAGGATCTCCCGCTGGGCGAGGTCGTCCTCGCCGCGAGCGCGCATCACGCCGTACAGGATGCAGTACAGGACGAATTCGGCGGGTGCGCGCAGGATGCGGTCGCAGAGCTCGCGGCTCTTCTGGGTGGAGCGCACCAGGTCGAGGATGCGGCGCACCTCGGGGCTGTCGCCGTCACCCGTCAGCCCGACGTAGCCGTGCAGCATGGTGGCCAGCTCGGCGAGCTTCTGGGCGTGGCGGATCTCGAACGGGCGCCCGCCGAGGAAGGGATCGAACTCGTCGAGCTGGGAGACCACCCAGCCCAGGGCGCGGTCCACCATCGCCTCGACGTCGCGGTCCTCCGCGGCGGGAAGGCCGCCCCGGCCGCGGCTCGCGGGCAGGGCGGAGTCTCGCAGGGCGGCCTCGTGGATCATGATGGCTCAGCCGCCGAACTGCCGCTTGACGAGCTGATCGAACTGCTCGAGGTCCTGGCGCAGGTCCTCGTCGAAGAGCGGGTTGTCCCGGCGGTAGACGTAGTAGGGGAAGCAGATGAGGTCTTCGGGATCGAGCGCCGAGACCGAGCCGACGATGGAGCTTGCGAGCTGCTCCAGGTTCCCGATCCCTTCCTTGCGCAGCCCCTCGACGATCTTTTTGGGGTCGAGCCGCCTGATGCGGGACGCGGCAAACACGTTGACCGCGTCGTCGAGCGACTGGATCTTCCTCGGGCGCAGGGCTTGCGCCTTCTCGGAGTCTGACATGGCTGTCCTCCTGGCAAAAGACGTCAGTCGGGAGCGGCTGCCGTCTGTGGGCCTGGATCAGGCCCACGTCAGGTAGGCGCTCGGCGTTGCGGAAGCGTTACGAAGAGACGGCCTTGCCAAACAGCCGGAAGAAATTCTCGCCCGTCCGCTGCCCGACCTGCCCGGGCGTCTCGCCGGTCTCCTGCGCGAGCCGCGCCGCGATCTCCACGACGTAGGCGGGACGATTGGGCTTGCCCCGGTAGGGGATCGGGGCGAGGTAGGGCGTGTCGGTCTCGACGAGGCAGCGGTCGGGCGGGAGGATCGGGATCACCTCGCGGACGTTGTCCGCCTTCGGGAAGGTGATCATGCCGGAGAGCCCCAGGTAGTGACCGCGGTCGATCAGCTCGCGGGCCATATCGAGCCCCCCGGCGAAGGAGTGGAAGTCGGCCTTGAGGCCCGGGAAATCGCGGACCACCGCGAGCATCTCCTCGTTGCTGTCGCGGTTGTGGACCACGACCGGCAGGCCCAGCTCGACGGCCAGCTCCCATTGCTCTCTCATCACCCGGAGCTGCACCTCCCGCGGCGAGTGATCGTAGTAGAAGTCCAGCCCGCACTCTCCCACCGCCACGGCCTTGGGATCGGCGAGCAGCCCCCGCAACCGCTCCTGGTCGCCTTCCCTCCAAGTGGTGGCGTCGTGGGGATGGACTCCCAGGGCGCCCCAGACGTCCGGGTGCTTATGGCAGAGGGCGAGGACGTCGTCCGCGTCATCGAGCCGGATGGCCGGGACGAGGAAACCCCTCACCCCCCGCTCGCGCGCGTCGTTCAGGGCCCGCTCGCGCTCGTCGGGGGGGAGGCTTTGCAGATGGCAGTGCGAGTCGATCAGGCTCACTTGACGCGGGTGCCGTTGGGGACCTGGACGCCGGGATGGAGCAGCACCGGTTTGCCGTCGATCGAGGCCGCGAGCACCATGCCCTGCGACTCGACCCCCATGAGCTTGGCGGGCTGGAGGTTCGCGACCACCACGACCTGCCGGTTCACCAGATCCTCGGGCTGATACGCGAGGCCGATGCCCGCGACCACCGTGCGCGGCCCCTCCTCCCCCACGTCCACCGAGAGCTTGATCAGCTTTTCGGACTTGGGCACGCGCTCGGCCGCGGTGACCGTGGCTACCTTCAGCTCGGCTTGGAAGAATTGGTCGATCGAGATCAAATTCGTCTTCTCCTCAGCCTTCACAGGAGCGGGCGCGTGCTCCTTGAGATAGGCCTCCTTGTCGATGCGCGGGAAGAGCGGCTGCGGCTCCGGCAGATCGGCGTTGTTGGGCAGCCCTCCCCACTCCAGCGCCTCCAGCTTCGCGGGGGGCTCCGGCACCCCGATCGCGGCGAGCACCTGGGCCGCCACCTTCGGCATGACCGGCAGCAATGCCGTGGCCACGATCCGCACCGTCTCCAGCCCGTTCCAGAGGACCCGCGAGAGCTTCTCCGTGGGACCCTCGGTCTTGATCAGCTTCCATGGCTCGCGGGTGACGAGGTACTGGTTCGCCTCGCCGAGCAGGCGCCAGAGGGCTTCGAGCCCACGGCTGAAGGCGAGCTCGTCCATGGCCGCCCGGTACTCGGAAACGGCCCGGCCCGCCGCCTCGATCATGGGATTATTGTCGCAGGGCACCGGCGGCGTCTTGCCGC